>NZ_RZTF01000027.1:0-23842 GCF_004023175.1 Mesorhizobium sp. M7A.F.Ca.MR.362.00.0.0 | reverse complement strand
GGATAACCGCAGCGCCACCGCAATTACAAAGGTAATTCGGCTACCCGCATCGAGCATCAGATGATTTGGGACTGAATGTTCGCAAATCACAGCTATAAATCAAATCTTCAGGGTAAGTTGACATGCTGCCCACCGCCGACCGGCTATGGCTTGGATAGATGTTCAGGAGAAAGCAGCGTAAGGCCTATCGACTTGTCAGATCTGATGCCCCCCGATGTGCAGGATGATCCTGCCCTAGCCGCTGAGGTCGACCGGCTTCTGGCGCGCCGTACGCGCGAAATCAGCCTGCGTGGCGAGATCGAACGCCTATTTCGAGCACGTGTCTGGTCGCAAACGGCCAAAATCATCCGCGCGTGGATGATCTGGGTGGCATTTTTGGATGTGCTGACGTTGGCACTGAACGCGGCGTTGCTTCCATGGGTCGTAGCGCAGTCCATGCTCCTGCCCGGCGCCATCATCCCGCCCGTGGCGTTGGCCGTGGTCCTTGTTTGGCGTAAACCGCAGGCGCCTTGGCTCCAAGGAACCTCGCTGATCGCAGGCATGTTCCTTATCTTGTTGTCAGTCGCGTTGGTCGGAGCAAGCGCTGGTGGCGAGTTCTACGAACGGCAATTGAACGTCATGTTGTTCGTGGCCATCACAGCCATCATAATCTTCGGGATCCCGCTGGCCTGGACGATGACTATCGCTGCGCTGGCGCTCGGACTTTATCTCATGCTTCAACTGCAGAACCCGGCCATCGCGCATGGGAGTGCAGTGGCTGGCACGCTGTTCTTCGCCAGCGGTATCTTTGCAACGGTGGCCGCGCGGCGCATCATGACAATTCTGGCTCAAAAGACTTTCCTGTTTGAGCTTCGCGACCGACGCAGGGTCGCCGAACTGGCGAAAGCCAATGATCGACTGGTACTCCTGGCGAGAACCGATCCACTCACCGGCATCTCCAACCGTCGCTGGATGACGGAAACACTCGAGCACCTATGGGGAAGTGACAAACGTTGCCTTGCCGGTGCCGCGATGCTGATGTGCGACATTGATAACTTCAAGAAGCTAAACGACCACCTCGGCCATGCGGAGGGAGATCGGTGTTTGGTAAAGGTCGCAACTATCTTGAAGGAAAACGTCAGGCGTGATCGCGATCACGTTGCCCGTTATGGCGGCGAAGAATTCCTCGTGCTCCTGCCCGGAGTGAACGAGGAAGAGGCGGCCGCTGTGGCCGAACGAATGCGTAAGAGCGTCGAGGCTGCCGGTTTGCCCAACCCTGGATCCCATGTGTCGCGCTGGGTCACCCTGAGCATTGGAGTTGCCGTTCAGACCGCTGAGGCGATCTCGCCGGAGCAGTTACAGCAACGGGCGGATGCCGCACTTTATCTGGCCAAGCAGACGGGCCGCAACAGGGTGCTGCTTCACAGACCGGAGTTATCCGCGCGCAAACATATTCGGCCGGGCGGCCTTGGGGCATAGGCCGTGCGTGGCCCGAGATCTGCTCTTCTGAATCACGGGGTTTCCCGTGCGTCGATGATAACAGGTTAGTTCAGGGCCACCGAGACGACCAAGGGTTCCCCTGTAATCTCCACATCGCGCCCGGCAGACTACGATTTCGAGAATAATCCCCTGAAAGAGTTTCCGGGTTGTTGAGAACACCCACGGCCGATTCCGGCTGCGTGGCTGGTCCAGGAGGAGTTCCACCAAGTGGCCTCAGTGATGGGCGATCATCCGGATGACCTGCTGGTCTTCGCAAAATGCCGAGCGCATGGGATCCGCCGATTTCTGCGCCCTGCGCCCTAGGTGGCGCCTTTGGCTAGGTGAATGGCGCCCGTTACGCAGCCCCTGATCTTGCGCATGGAATCTTGCGACAGCCCTCATGAGATCGGTTGCAAGTGCTCCATGAAATCTCCATCTAGTTCGGTTGTAGTCAGAACGCGGTCAAACGATGACACGGCAAGAAGTTCTCTCCGTCATTGGATCAGCCGACGATATTACGGTTGCGGAGATCATCGCAACGGGGGCGTCGATCGAGGAATTGAGAGAGGCATGGGCATGGGCTTTTGCTGACGAAGCGTTAATGGGACAGGGGCGCCCACTTCCGGGAACACGAGGGGCCGCGCTTGTTGACTTGCTTAAGCCTGACGAGGACGACCCGGTTGAACCGGGCACCCGTCTGGAATAGATCAGCAAACCCATCGAATGTGCAATTCGGCCCTGTCATCCACGGCAGCGTTGCAGACACTTCCTCGATGAAGCCGACCTTTGGGCCCGTTTCAGTTCAGTCATAGGTCTTGCGCGTGGTTCCGACCATCGTACGCCGAGTAGCAGGCATCACAGGCCGCGTGCGGCTCAGCCGGCCACTGGACAACGCTACATCATTGATCACACAGCGGATTTCGGAGATCGCCGACTTCTCTTGCGTTCACACGCGAGCCACGGAAGCACACGAGAGACCGCTCGTCTAAACCTTTGGCGCGAAGTTCCTTGCATCGATAAAAGCACACGCGCTCAGGAGCGGATCGCAGCGTTGTCGTTGTCCACCTCTGTGGTCGCCGGAGGGGCGAAACGTGAGGTGGACTTTCGCCTCGCCGACCGGAGTCGCCGACCGTGCGTGCAAAGCCGCAGAACAGTTTCCGCACCCCGAATGGTGAAACGGACCGCCACCTAAAACACACCGCTCATCAGCTTCACAACTCTGGTGCGCCCGGTAGGTGGCCAGGCCAGCAGCACAGATCGCGACGCCCTCTGGCCTGTCAGTCAGGAGTTTGCCACAGCAACGAAAAGCGATTGTCCCTGCCGGTCGATACGGAACAGCATTGGTTTTTTCTGCTGACGGGATTTCGCCCATTCCTCACGGACGTCGGACGGCTGGGTCATGTTTCGGTTGTTGGCCGACACGATAACGTCGCCTGGCCGGAGCTCGCTTTCGGCCGCAAGACTGTTGGGAGCGACATCCTGGACGAATACGCCCGTGGTGTCGGCCTGCAGACCGAGTTGCTGGCGCGCTTCGTCCGGAATGGGGCTCAGTGATAGACCAAGGCGCTGGTCCTCAGTCCCCAGGCTTGGAATGGCACCGGTCTGTTCCTCCTGGTCCCTGCGTTGATCGACAGTCAGCGACAATTCCTGGTTTGTGCCGCCCCGGTTCATTGTTACGGTCACTTTCGATCCCGGCTTCTGGCTTGCTGCGGCCAGCGTAAGGTCATGGACGCCTTGGATGTCCTTGCCGTTGAACCGGGTTATCACGTCGCCGGCCTGGATTCCCGCTTTCTGCGCCGGGCTGCCAGCCTCGACCGAGGCAACCAGCGCTCCCTTGGCGCCCGGCATTCCGAGCGCCTCGGCGATGGAGGGCGTGATCTCCTGAAGACGCACGCCGATGAAGCCGCGCTCGATGCGGCCAGTGCTGATCAGCTGGTCGACGATAGTCCGAGCGGTACGCGAGGGCACCGCGAACCCAATGCCTATGCTGCCGCCTGACGGCGACACGATTGCCGTGTTGACTCCGATGACTTCGCCGCGCGCGTTGAACAAAGGACCTCCCGAGTTACCTCTGTTGATCGAGGCGTCAGTCTGCAGGAAATCGTCGTAAGGACCGGCCTGGATATCGCGAGAGCGGGCAGAAAGGACGCCGACAGTGACCGTGCCCCCGAGGCCGAAGGGACTGCCGATGGCGATGGTCCAGGCCCCTGGTTGCATCGCGTCCGAATCCCCCCAGGCCGTCGCCGTCATGTTGGGCCGAGGATCGACTTTCAATACCGCGATGTCAGTTGCCGGATCGCGGCCCACCACCCTCGCGGGCGCCGTCTCCTTGTCGGAGAACACGACATGAATCTCAGTTGCGTCGGCGACGACATGGTTATTGGTGACGATGTAGCCTTCGGGACTGATCACAAAGCCGGAGCCGAGTGCTTCTCGCACCTGGGGCTGGATACGCCCTGCCCCGTCGAAGGGATTGAGAAAGCCGTTGAGCGTCGTTTGATCCTGGATGATCTGCTTGGTCGTGATGGCGACAACGGCTGGCAGCTTCTGACGCACAATTGCGCTGAAGTCGTTCGGAATTTCCTGTGCGGTGGCCGGAGCAAGGCCGCCAGTCGAGAGCATCAGGGCTCCTGTGATCAAGCCAATGCACAAGTTCCTAGAGAGGTAAGACATGACTGGTTCTCCTGCCGGATTCGGGTCCTTGATTTTCGCCCGACGTCAGAACTGAGATTCGCGCCGATTGTTTCACCGGCCCGATAAAATGGTTCTAAGACGTTGACGACGGGAAATGTGACCCATGCCGGGCCATTGAAACCTGCTTGAGACGCTCCAAAATTTCGACTGGCGGGAATCGCGAGAGCCGCCAAACTCAAACATGCAGGAGATTGTCTGAAGCGGAGGACCATCAATGGACGCAGCCATTTCGACCCATTTTGCCTCGATTGAACCCGTGGCCCCCGATGTTTTTCTGGACCGCTTGCTGCATCCGGCACGGCATTTCAAACATCCCCACGACGTTTTGGCCGACGTTGCCCTCGACGTTCAGGAGAAGCGCGCCATCCTTTCGTCATGGGCGTCGGATGCCTGCGCGGTAGAATCCGTGCCAGCGCTTCGCGTGCTGCCGGGGGCGGGTGAACCGGTCAGCTTCGACGCGATCATGGACGCGTTGCAACAGTTGGATCAATCGGACGAGCTTGCCGGTCCTGATGGCAGTGACAGCGCGGCGGTGGCCGGGTTCGTGCCATTCATCGATCGGATTTAAGCGCGACCTGATTGTTCGTGCACCATGGGCCCGTCGGCGAGTGACCCCGCCGGCGGAGGGGGGTGGCATGGGTGCGTTTCGCCCGGATTGCCGCTGAAAATTTTCCTATTCTTCCTCTTGAAGGTGCAAGTCGCGATGCTAAATTTGATAGTCGCCGGTCGCCCAATGGGGCCGGCAGACCAGGAGGCGGCAAGGCTCTTGGCGCCTCCTATGATCCATGTTGCTCAAAGGAGGATGTGGTTATGAACCTCGATTTTACCCCCCTGTACCGGTCCAGCATCGGCTTCGACCGCATGGTCGACATGCTTGAAAATGCGAGCCGTGTGGCCTCGTTCGACAACTGGCCGCCCTACGATATCGCCAAGGTTGATGATGATGACTATCGCATCACCATGGCGGTCGCCGGTTTCTCGCAGGACCAGCTGACCATCACTCACCAGCCCAACATGCTGGTTGTGAGCGGGTCGCAATCCGGCGATGAGAACGGCCAGTATCTCTACCGCGGCATTAACGGGCGCGCTTTCGAGCGTCGGTTCGAACTGGCCGATCATGTCAAAGTTGCTGGCGCCAGCCTCGAGAACGGGCTGCTGAGCATCGATCTCAAGCGCGACGTTCCCGAGGAGATGAAACCGCGCAAGGTCGAGATCTCCAGCGGGGCTCGCATGCCGAAGATCGAAGCGCCCAAGGTCGAGACCGAGAAGCTGGCGGCCTGAGCAATCCACTATGAAGGCATCGCTTGAGCCGGGCGTCCGGCCCGGCTCAGAGACCTACGAAAGGAGAAAGACAATGAGCGTACGTGACTTGATCCCATGGGGCCGGGGCAACGGAAACTCGGCGCCCAGTCTCTTCCCTGATGGAGATCGAGCCCCCTTCGTCTCCCTCCACCGGGAGGTAAACAGGCTGTTCGATGACGCCTTCCGCAGCTTTGGCGCCAGACTGCCGGCCTTCAGTCCCTCTTTTGCCGCCACTTGGCCCAGCGTGGAGATTTCTGACACGGACAAGGAAGTCCGCGTCACGGCGGAAATACCTGGCCTGGACGAGAGCGACATAGAAGTCCTGCTGGACAACGGGGCGCTCAAGCTTAAAGGCGAGAAGCGTTCCGAGACCGAGGACAAAGACCGGCAGTTCTCCGAGCGCTTCTACGGTCGCTTCGAGCGCCTCATTCCGCTCGGCTACGAGGTCGAGGAAGACAAGGTCAACGCCGCCTTCAAGAACGGGGTGCTGACCGTGACCTTGCCCAAGACCGAGCGGGCGCAGGCGAAGGCCAAGCGGATCGCAATCAACGGCAAGAGCTGACGCACGGCAGTATGAGCAGCGGCCGTAACGGCCGCTGCTCATACCACCCTTCATTATGGGAGGGACAGACAATGGAGACAGTTGAAAGCAGCGACATCAGAAACCCAACCAAGACCTCCGGCCGGCCGGACAATGACAATCGGCCTCGTCTCGACGAGCCGGCTTTGTCAATGGGGCGGTCAGTGTTTCCGGATGGCGTGACGGCACGGATCTACCAGCCATGCCGCTCGGCCACGACCTCAGCAAAGCCCCGCAAGGACTGGCGATTGATCTTCGAACCTCGCACAGCCCCGTTCATCGAGCCGCTGATGGGCTATACGGGCGGCCGGGACACCCTGACCCATGTTCAACTGGATTTTCCGACGCTTGAGGCGGCGATCCGTTATGCGGAGCGCCAAGGCCTCAACCACGTGGTGCAGGCTCCATCTTCTGGCTGCCAGGCCAAGGTCAGCAACAGGCAAGCATCGGAGCAGAGGCACGTCTTTTCCGACGTGGTTTGGCAACGGCTGCAATTGGCATGGCTTCAGGCAAGCCACAACTATGGCGCTGGTGCAAAGGCAGCGCACATACAGACGGCGCTTTCCGAGCCCGAGACATTCTACGCCTCTCCGATGGAGGTCGTGGATGACCCGGTACTCGCACTCGACGAGAAACTTGCCGTGCTCAAGAACTGGGCCTGGAACGAGTACCTGATCGACCTGGCCACCGCAGAAGGCATGCCGGAAAATGCACGTCCGACGCGACGGGACGAGGTTGAACTCGCTCTGCTGGCCTTGGAGGGCCGCACCCAGAGATTCCAGACTCGGCTCAGCCCGGTATGCTCCCGGATAGCCGCATGACTGGAGGCAAGAATGGACCCACTGATCGACTTCGACGCCCAACGGACGATCCCGAACCCTTCGCGCTTGCGGTCGCGGCAGCGGGCCGGGCGCGCGGCGCAGCGCCCCGGTTGGCGGCCAGCCCGAAGAGCCGGCCGCATCTCGCATTGAGTGAGATCGCCGGCAATGCGTTCGAACCTCGGGAGATCGAACCCTTCCTCCTGACTGAGCCGATCTCGCCGAAGGGCTGCGTCCGTTTCAAATCGGGACCCAAGAAGCTTTGCGGCATCGGGCCGAACAGGCCCGCTGCCGCACCCGCCCTCGACTCAAGGGCGGTACATTGACGTACTGAAACGCAGGAAAGGAGAATGATCGATGTTGAAGAATCTCACTTCCGACAGCAGCAGGCCGGCGCTCGATGTCGTAAATATCCCTGCCGGCATCGCGCTGGCGCTCTCGCCCTGGCTCCTTGGCTATGCTGCCGATGCTGTTGCCGTCTGGCACGCCTTCATCGCGGGCGTAATCACCGTTCTGATCGCGGCGGGCGCGTTGGTGGCGTTCCACAAATATGAAGAGTGGGCGAACCTTGTCGTCGGCCTGTGGATTGTGGCCGCACCTTGGGTGCTTGGCTTTGCCGGCCTGGCGACGGCAATGTGGTCGCACGTCATCGCTGGCGTTGTGGTTGCGGCCCTGGCAGCAGCCAGCCTTTGGCTCGCGAATAACCGACCGCTCTCTGCAGCCTGATCATAGCCGCTGGCGGGTCCGAATCTTCCGGGCCCGCTCTTTATTACGCGCGAGACCACAATCGATGCTGATGCCGTTCCGGTTCGGCGACCTATCCCGCGTTTGTGTGGAAGTGGCCGCCATGGACATGAGTAACAGGAAACACAGTTCAACCTCTGGTACTGGATCGGCGCTTCGCGGGGCTGCTGCACTCCAATACATCTTGACGCGAATTCCCATAGCCGGTTCGAGGCCGCCCTGCTACGCGAGGGCAAGATCGCCGACGTGCAGGTTGGTGGCTCGAAGCCCTCGCGGACTGAACCGACGCGCGGCAGCGGGATGGGGTGCACGGCGACACGATTGCCAAGAGGCTGCTGGGCTCGGCCGGCCACTTCTCTCTTGAACTGAAAAGAGGCATTTCCAATATCCTCTCTGTGCCGAGAAGGCGTCACGCGGACCGGCATGCTTTTGCCGAGGAAAATCCTGCGTCACCCGAAGAGGCACAAGCGTCGCTTTAGGCTGGAAGGGAGGTCACGATGGAAAGCGCTACGTTCAAACAGCCGATTTTTGTACGAGATGACAGTCTCGTCCTCAGAAAAATCGGTTGCGTCATGGATGCCATAGAATTTCTGGAAGAATGGCCGGTCGAAAGGCGCGGCCTTCTCCACGGGGCGGCGTGTGATACATGCTACTCGGCATATGATGGTCGCAAGTCTGTCGAGGCCGCGCACAAGACGTTTGTGACCTGGGCACGCAGGGTGGGTGTGATCGAAGACGTTCCCGTGGCGCCGCCTTGGATGACAGGGCCGAAGATTGGCGGTGCAGACGAACTTATAGAAAGTGACCGTTAAACGCCCTGCGGCGGCAATCATGCGTTGACTTCGGCGCTATCGAAAGCCTAAGTCCCGGCTCCGCCCTCACGTCCAAGGCATTTTAACCCACCGAGGTTTCTAAATGGACGAAAAATACACCAAAGCGCGTGAGCACTTTTTTGCGGCCGTTCGCGCGTTAGCGGCCTCTTCCGACAGCATTCAAACGCGGCTGATAGACGCCAACGTAAATATTTTGAACGTCACGATCGATGAATTCGACGGCGACCGAGAGCTCAAATTCAAGTTTGCGAAATTGTTAGACCTTCTGGCCGTCGATCAGGACGATATGGAGACTGTCGCTCTTGAGACCGCCGCGCATATGACTGATTTTGAAGCGACTAAGGTCGCGGATCTGATTTGCGATTTTTACTATGAGATCACCTAGCTCCGCGCGAGTTCACCCGCCGCGCGGCATGCGCCAGATGCCTGACTGACAGGCCGTGACCAGCGATCCCACGCGGCCGCTGCCGTACTGGTGCCACCCGAAGCCAAGTCCATGAGCTCCAGCGGGTACCCTCGGCGCTGGCTGCCTTCACTCCTGCATCATCCTTTAGCTTGCCGACAGGAATAGTTAGTGGGGAGCGACAAAGAGATGGCCGGTCGCGCGTGATGGCGCGGCTCGGCCTGAGAAGTAATTGGATCGGGCGGCCAAAGGACATCCCCCCTGCCATCGCTTTCGGCCGCAAGCGACTTCTCGGCGCCCGCAAACTGCCTGCGCTTGTCGGCCGTTCAGCAGTGAATGCGAAGCTTTTGCCATCACGAGATTGGTAGATCCCATGCTCAAGTGCAGAGACCAGCTTTGCAATAGCGAAAGCCCGGCATCCTGGCGAACAACGGCACCCTTCAATCACGGCCGGGTAGGTTGAGCTCTATCCAGGCTGGCGCATGATCACTCGGTTTTTCCCAGCCGCGCAAATCAGCGTCCACGCCGGCATCACGTAATCTGGACAAAAGTGGCGGGCTGACGAGGAGATGGTCCATGCGCAGGCCGGAACTCCTGTCGAAACCGCCACGATACGAAAAGTTCCAATACGTATAGATGCCCTTCTCCGGATGGATACGGCGGACAGCATCGATCCAGCCATAACCAAGCATTTCGGCGTAAGCTTGCCGGCTCTCCGGAAAGTAGACCGCATCGCCTAGCCAACGTCCTGGCACCGCGGCATCGATCGGCGTTGGCACGACATTATAGTCGCCGCACAGAACGCTCGGGGAGCCTTCCCTGAGCAGTACCTGGCTGTAGCTGATCAGACGATCGAACCATCGGAGCTTGTAGTCGAATTTCGGGCCAGGCGCTGGATTGCCGTTGGGCAGGTACAGACAGCCGATCACGATCCCATCCACCTCCGCCTCGATATACCGGCTGTGAGTATCGTCAGGATCACCCGGGAGGCCACGTCGACGCTCCAGCGGCTCTTTCCCTCGGGCGAGTACAGCTACACCGTTATAAGACTTCTGCCCATGCCAGACGGCACCGTAACCGGCGTTCCTGATGGCTTCCGCGGGAAATTTCTCATCCGAGGTCTTCAACTCCTGAAGGCAGACGATGTCATAGTTGGTCTGACCTAGCCATCTGATGAGCACCGGCAGGCGACCGTTCACGCCATTCAAATTGAAGGTCGCGATGCGTGTCATTGCATTATGCCGGCGGCGGGGTTGTCAGTCTTGCAGACCCTCGCCAATAACCGCCGCGCCTTTTCTATACCGGCGCAAATCTCGCGCCTGGGCTGGCGACCGATGTGTCTCGATGCCAATTTTACCTCCTGCGCCCTCCCCTCTTCTGGCACGCGACCGGTCCTTTGGGGAGGCTCGCCCGCAGCCGCTCTCTCGTTCGATTCAGACGGTGTTGTCCTCTCAGCTCCTTAACCGCGGGACGGGGGGAAAGTTTCACTACAGCTTTGGCATTTCGCGCGGGTTCAGGGGTCCGGAGGCTTGCTAGGCAGATGAACCTTTAGGGCCGTCACTGCGTTGCCTGCGACAAAACGCGAACGATGCATTGTGATGGATTACAACCCACGTCCCGGGCCGCAGAAGCAGGAGGCAAGTGGCGCCGAAGCCCGCTTTTCCTTCGATCGAATGGCCGTCGAGCGGTTTCAGCAAGCTTTTCCGCGCGCGAGATGGAGTGACGAGCGCAAGAGCTGGTTCGTGCCCGGCAAGACGGCAGCCCGGCGGATTGACCGGTGGCTAGCGCAAGAGGCAGCGCTACGGACGCCCGACGACGACAGCAAGGGACGAGATGCCTTCGCCTTCGATCCAATATCGAGCCAATATCTGGAGATCGCGGACGACCTGCGCATTCGTGCGCCCTACTCGAGGACAGTGCTTGAAGAGTTGCGTGCCGTCCCGTGGTCGAGTTGGGACGACGAATTGCGGGCCTGGAGAGTTCCATTTCGCTCATATGACGAGCTCCGGCGCCGGTGGCCAAGCATCGAAAAAGCTGCTCGCCATGCCGAGCCGGAGGAAAGAAAACGGCGACGTGTGGACGCCAGAAATACTGAAGCCTACAGAGCCTCGCGCCAACTGGCTGCTGAACGCCGGCGTCACCGCTATCCGTTGCCAACTCACGATCAACCTTGCCTGGGTCGCGCTGTCGCAACCGAGCTCTACGGGGTCGTCGTCTTCACCGACATTTCCGGTGAAGTGGTCGCGCCATCAGACGCAACTTCCCTTTATCCTCACGCAATGGCTTCGAACGGCGAATTCGTTTGGGGCAGATGGCGCTCGGCTACACTGGGCGAACTTGTAAGGACATGGCCCGCAAGGGTGGCCGCTGGCCCGACCGAACGCCTGAGGGGTTGGTGGTGGCCAACACTTGCCGAGCTTAGAGTTGCCCGTCGAAAAGCCCGCAGTCGAGAGCGTATTGGGCGAAGTCGCAGCCGGCAGATGTGACGCTCGCATCCGGCCGTGCGGCTGGCACGAAGGTCGCTAATCGGGCTCTCCGTCGAGCGGACCTCAGGCACGTTTACGGCAGCACGAGGTCGTAGCGTTGAATGATGGGCGTGAGTTTCGGCAGAGAATTCAGCCCCCCGCTCAAGCGTCAGCTTCACCAGTTTCACTCCGGCCGAGCTATTCCCGAAGGAACGGGGCGCCATGAAAGCCGTTGGATGCTTTTCAGCGAGAAGTCGCCATGCACCTCTTCCAAATCCTGCTTCCTCGCGCGGACAATGACGGCCGGCCATTTGAGCGGGAAGCTTTCGATCGGGTCAAGGAAGAGCTGGCTGCCCGGTTCGATGGCGTCACTGCCTACCTTCAGGCGCCAGCAGAGGGGTTGTGGCGAAAGGGTGCCGACTCCGCCATCGACGAAATTGTCATCTTCGAGGTCATGGCGGAAGAAGCCGACTTGTCCGATTGGTGCGCCCGCCGCTCCGAACTGGAGCGCCGTTTCCGGCAAGACAGGGTAATCATCCGTTACATGCCGATGGCATTGGTCTAGCGCGACACCGTCGTCGCATTCGCGATCCTCGCGTTCAGCGAGATATTTTGAACGATGAAGTGTGTCCGGGTGGGAAAGCGCCCCGCCGGTTGAAATGTTGGTGTTCAAGACCGGACCGGGAGTTTCAGTCTGCGCCGCTGTGGGATTGTGCGTGTGATCTCTTGGACCAATCTGAGGCGGTTCCGGTCCGGGGCGACAAAGGACGGATGGCGGGACCGTTGAGAACGGCTCCATCCGGCGCGAACTGGGAGCCATGGCAGGGGCAGTCCCAGCACTGCTCGGTCGAATTCCAATGGACGATGCAGCCGAGATGCGTGCAACTGGCGGAATGCATGTGCATTCCACCGTTTTGGTCACGGCACACGGCGAGTTTTCTCAAACCATCGCGGAGAATACCGCCCTGACCGGGTTCCAGATCGGCGGCTGATTTGATCTCGCCGGGCAACAGATACTCCGCGAAATTCTTCAACGCCGTCAGATTCTCGCTAACGTAGTTCACCAATGCCAAGGGAGGCTTGCGATCGGGGGCATAAACCTCCTCCCACACACTGGACCCACCGACGACAAGGTCCCGGATGAGCAGGCCAGCCAACGCTCCGTGGGTGATTCCTTGTCCTGAATCCCCGGTAGCGATAAAGACGTTCTTGCTGCCAGGATTGCGGCCGATGAATCCGCAATAATCGATCGTGTCGAGAACCTGGCCAGACCAACGCGCTGCTTCCTCGCCCAGTTCCGGGACAAGGGCGCGGATCCAAGCGTCCAATGCATCGAAACGCGCCGAGCCGTCATCGGCTTCGCCAGATTTATGATCACGACCGCCCGCAATTAGATAGTCGATGTCACCCTCCCCGGGTTGGAGACGAACGTAGTAGTAGGGATCGTCCATATCCCAATAGAGCGCGTCCGGAAGAGTTGCTTTGGGCAGCTCGAATGCCATCGCATAGGTCCGATAGGGCGCCATCTTGCTGTGGATGGCCACCACCGTATTGACCGGCGAGTTTGTGGCAAACACGGCGTTATCGGCGGTGATGGTTGCGCCCCCTTCGACGCGAAGGCGGATCTGTTCACCCTCCTCGATCTCGGTGACGGCACTTTCGGCAAAAGCCTTGCCTCCGCGCTCCCGGAAATCGTCAAGCAGGGCACGAAGATATTTTAGTGGGTGAAACGTGGCCTGATCGGGATAGCGTAGCACCGGCGCCGCCTCATGGCCTTTCAACGGAACGCCGCGGCCGTGGTCTGCGATTGCACCAACCTTGCCAGCCGCTTCATACTCTTCATCACATTGCTTGGTGGCTTCATTTTCGTCCATCCAGGCTGCGGGAAAAAGAAATCCGTCGAGCCGACGAAAGTCGCAGTCTATTTCAAGATCGCTGACGTGTTCCTCGATCCGGTCGACAGCGGCTTGCTGGCTCTCTTGAAAACCTCGAGCGAGATCCTCGCCGCGGATTTTGACGAGTTCGCTTAGGCCGTCGTCGCAGATCGGGGCCAAGTGGGCGGTCGTGCGGCAAGTCATCCCACCGAGCAGCCGCCCCCTGTCAACCAGCACCACTGACTGTCCCGCCAGCGCAAGTTCGTAGGCAATAGAAACGCCGGCCATGCCCACCCCCACCACCGCCACATCGCATCGCACATCCTGTTCCAGTTGCGGGGCCGAGGGCAACTCCGTGTCCTTCATCCAAAAAGATTTCGTGGCTTCGTCACTGACGTTCATCGCTGCTCCAACCTGGCTGCGCGTCTAACGGTCGGAACTGCATTTTGATCCGAAATGTGCAAACGAATCCAAATTGTTTGCTCCCTTGCGCGGAAATGGGACTACCAACGGGGTAGACCGTCGCAGATCGTGATGGCCGACATCGGCTAGGACAAAGCGTCTCGTTGGCCGCGACAAGAGGTCGTTTAAGGAGCCTGACGATGTCGGGCGCTCGCTCCCAGGGGGTTCGTCGAGCCGATCATGGCTCAGGACGAAGCCACCGGGAAAGCCGCAGCCGCCGATCATCGAGATTCAGATTCAGCCCTGTGGCTCGCTGCGCGTGGACGGCTTCGACATGGCCCCAAATCTGCGAGGACAGAAGTCTGGTCATGTCTCGGGCAATCCGAGCGCCTTTCCCACATCGCGGATGGTACCCTTGGTACCCATTGCATGACGATCTCGCGCCGCTCGTTGCTCAACCTTCGAACAGGAGATTGCTGCGTTCGGGATCAATGGAGGTGATGCCGAGCACGTAACACACGGCGGAATTGGCGGCCGAGCCGCGGCCCTGGCATAGAATGTCCTGGCTGCGGGCGATACGAACGATCGAGTTCACGGTCAAAAATACGGCGCGTAGACTGGAAAAAGACGGCTGACCTGCTCGGCTTCGGGCCGGCGTTGCCTTTTCGGTTTTGCAGCAGCAAGACAGTCCATCACGCCCTACATCGTAGAAGATGCCGCAAGTCTTCCGAATGCGGGGAAAGGCGGTAGCGCTCTCCCGCTACCAATCCCCGATGGGCAAAGAGCCTTTCCCATTTGCACGCCGCAGCCGCCGACTACACCCCGAGCCGAACGCAGGCCCTTCACTGCGCCAAGAAAGTCCGCCTACGCATTAGGCATGGTACATTTCTGGTCTTGCAGAAAGGCGAAGCATTGAGGCGATATTCGCCCACGCTTCAACCAATCACCGTGCACCGGATTGAGCGAGCGCTCGATCGCGTGGCCGAGATAATCGTCGCGCGCGGCGACCAAGGCGAGATATGGCTCCCGCTGTACGACTATCTTGAACGCGCCCTGCAGGATCATCGAGCGAAGGAGGAACGCCTCGCCGCAGTGCGCCAGCGTGTCATACGATCCCAGGATCGAACGGCAACACGATCTTCATAAGTTCCTCTTGCCACATCTTCATGTCGCCGCCCTCGCCGTATTTCGGACGGTCGATCGTGTGGCCCATCAGCATGCGCCGGAGCTCCTCGTCCAGCCTACCGTTCTTCATGCGGTCTTCAAATGAATGGCGCAATGAATAGACAGTGTGATTGTCAGTCGGGAACAAATTGTAGCTCTTGAAGTGCTTGTTGAGCAGGGCTGATAGCGACGCCTCGCGATCCTTGTACCGTGGGAACCCGTTGAGATGCTTTTTGAACACCTCAAGCGCCACGCCGACCAGCGGTATCTTGCGCACCGACGAGGCGGTCTTGATCTCCCGTGGATCGTCGGGATCGTCACGCGGCTCGACTGAAATGTGCGGCACCTCGTGGTCAACATGGATGACACCGGTATGCAGGTTCGCGAGTTCGCTCGGCCGGGCTCCTGTCTCAGCGAAGGCAAGCACGATTCCCCGCGCCTCATCATTGAGTGTCGCAAGTGCGCCGGGCGCAAATATCTTGTCGCGAATCCAGTCGGTCGGGAAGGGCGGTCGACTGCGTTTCGACTTGTCGGCGAATGACAGATCGGCAAACGGATTCTTCTGTTCGGGGAAACCTAGATGGCGAAAGTAGTCGGCGTAGAGGGTCCGAAGATTGCCCATGTTTCGGTTGCCTGTCGACGCTGAACGGTCTGCTCTCCCTTTCTCAGGCGCAATTCGATCCAGCCAATATTTGTGTACCACTCGCGCGTCGTCGCGCGTTATCTCGCTCATTGGCTTGTCGCCGACCATGCCGATAAACACATCGACGCTCATTTCGCGCTTTGCTTTCCAGCGCTTCTTTTGGTCAGGGCTTTTTGTGCGGATTTCGTCGCGGGCAATCTCGTTGAAGTATAGCTTCAGCGCTTCCGATATCTTGTCGTCAGGGCGAGCGACCGCCCCGCCGACCGCATCGACAGATGGTGATTTGGCAGGCTCGCCTATCGTGCTCTCTACCCGCTGCAGGATCGTATCGAGGGGCTCGGCGACCAGGATCTCGGCGAGCGGTCGATAGACGAATCCCAAGGACTCGGCGCGCTTGATGGCTTGGTGATATCGGATACGCGCGCCCTGTGGATTTTCGCCCAGCATCAACGACGCCCACAAGGCATTGTCAGCAGCCTCGTGGAGATCTCTGGCGGTGCGCGCCTTTATACCGTCAGTGGTGTCGAGGGCGCGGCGAACGAACACGCCACGCTCGTCGAGATCCCTGACCTCTCTGGGCACCCTGCGGTAGTAGTGGAAATGATCCCCCCTCAGTTGCAGGAAGCGGTCAGGATCATGCTCTTCGCGTCGTCTTCCCATGCTGCTGATACACCATTTGTATCACAATAAGTAACACAATAGGTAACACAAAATGCGAGACAGCCGCAAGACTGATCGTTTGCTGTCGAAAATTCTATAATAAATTCAATGCTTTATGGGGAAAGTCGATGGTACCGTTGGCTGGGATCGAACCAGCGACCTCCGGATCCACAATCCGGCGCTCTAACCATCTGAGCTACAACGGCACGTTGCCTGAGCGGATCGAAACAGAAACTCATCCGCCCGCTCTGTCGTTCGGCGATGCGTCCTTACGGGCTTATGGATTCTAATTCAAGGCTTTTGGAAAGCAAAGGTCACTTCCCCACATCGACGCGGCATTTGCCTGGCAAGAAGGACCAGGCAAGGACCGGGCGCTGGACAAAGAAAAAGGCCGGCGGGAGGAGGTGCCGGCCTTTTCCTGTTACGAGCCAGCGGGAGGAGGTGCTGGCTGGTCACCCCGGGGAGCAGAGGGAGGAGGTTCCACTCACCGGGTATTCCTTGATGGCTGCTATCATACACCTGATCGTTTTTAAGAAAATGCGACCTTTTGTTGCATCTTCAGATCATGCGCAAATGTTAGGCAACCTTGATTTCCTTCATCGCCTTCTCGAAGGCGGTCTTGATCGGCTTGGAGACGTCCTCGGCCGCCTTGGAGGCAACGGCCTGGAAGTCCTTGGCCTGCTCGACGGTCGATTCGACGCGCTTGCGCAGGAAGGCGGTCTGCAGCTCGACGACTTCCGACAGCGACTTGGCGCCGATCAGGGCTTCGAGGTGGGAAAAGCCGGCCTCGGCATTGGCACGCAAAGCGGAGATGGTCTTGAGCGACAGGTCGTTGGAAACGGTCTTGGCGGTCTCGTAGGTCGACTCCAGAGCCTTCTGGGTCTCCTCGGCGCCGGTCTTCAGCTTGGCATAGGCCTCTTTCGACTGCTCAACGCCCTTTTCGGCGAAGGCGCGCATCTGGTCGGTGGCCTTGGAAGCGTCGAAGCTCGGGAATTCAACGTTTTCGATCGTCTCGGCGGTCTTGGTCCTGGACATTTTCCATCCTTTTCAGCGGCAGCGGCTTTGACAGAAAGCCGTCTCGTTCCTGTATGATGGCAATATAAAGGCAAATTTTGTGCATTGCAATATCTTTGTTGCAGTGCACCATAAATTTCTTTTGGGCCGTTAACCAAGAGCCCAGATTCCAGCCTTTGCACGTTCTGGCTTGTGGACCTTCGCGCCTCCGGCTTTTATTAACAAAGCGTTAACTGCAAAATCGCCGCTCCGTGAGGTCCGCCAAGCGCATGCCGTCCGAATATTCCTTCCTCGATGTCGCCGTGCTCGACGCGGTCCGCCAGCGCTTTGCGGCAGGCGACGCGATCGCGATCCTGTCGGCGGATCTGGAGCAGGTGATCTGGGCCAACGGGCCAGGAGCCGCGATGTTCGGTTATCCCGACATCGAGGCGATCATCGGCGCCTCGGCGCAGTTGCCTGTGATCGCCAGGCGCCAGATCATGGCGACCAGCGGATTTCCCGAGATTGGCAGTGACCGCGCCATCGTGGTGCGGCTGGCGACCGGTATGACCAGCCGCGCCGTCGGCTTCCTGGCCAGTGCGGTGACCATGCCGGACGCCGAAAAGGCGATCATGCTGGCAGTGCCGGCGGCTCAGACCGGGTCACGCAGTGCCAGCGAAATCGCCGCGCGCGCCATTAGCGGCCTCACCGAGGATGGTCATTTCATCGCCTTTGTCGATGCCGGGGGCAACGTCGAGGCGGCCTCGGAAGGATTTTCGGCATTGGGCATCCTGCCGGAGACGCTAGCGGCACTGGTCGCCGACGTCGCAGCCGAGAGCGACCGCATCGTCAAGCGCCTTGTCCCCGGCGGCACGGCCTCCTACCCGGCAGGGCTGGCAAGATTGACCGAGGAGCGGCATCTCCTGGTGGTGATCGACGAGGACCAGCTCGACGACACAGCCCCTGCGGGCAAACATCCTACGCAAATCATTGCCGAGGCGGCACCCGCTGGCGACGCGGCTTCCCAGCCGGAACAGGGTCGCGAGGCACCGACCAACGAACCGAGCGCCTCGCAGCCGGCCGGCGACATCGCCGCATCGCAGCAGCATGAGATCGCCGATGCGATCGGACAGGCGCCGACGGCGGCCAACAGCGATCAGCCGGCAGCAGAGCGCATGCCCGCGCAGCACGACCATTGGTACTTCAACGCCGGCGAAGACGGAGGGCAACAGGCGCCGCGACCTGCCGCGTCCGGACCTGAAGCGCCTCAAGAGCCGGCCGCCCTGGAAGTCCAGTCCACGGCCACGCCGACGACCGTCTCGGCGATAGACCGCGCAGCGGCGCCGGTGCGCTTCGTCTGGCGCACCGATGCCGAAGGCAAGTTCAGCGCGCTGTCGCCGGAATTCGCCGACATCGTCGGCAAGCCGGCGGCCGACGTGATCGGCCGCCGCTTCAGGGATGTCGCCGCTACATTCGGCCTCGACCCCTCCGGCGAGATATCAGGGCTCCTCGAACGGCGCGATACCTGGTCCGGGCGCTCCGTGCTGTGGCCGGTCGTCGGCACCGATCTGAAGATACCGGTCGACCTGGCGGCGCTGCCTGTCTATGGCCGCAGCCGCGCCTTCGAGGGTTTCCGCGGCTTCGGCGTCGCCCGCGCCAGCGACGCGGTCGTCGATCCGGAGGCCATCGGCATGGCGCTGGTGCCCAATAGCCAGGCGCCGGCAACGCCGGAACCGCAAGTCATCCAACCCGCGCCCGAACAGCCGAACGCCGAAGAGCCCAAGACCGAGGACACGCAGGCATCGGATCCGTTCAAGGGCGAGGTGCCGGCGTTGACCATCGTGCCGAAACAGGAGCGGCGCTTTGCCGATAAGGTGATCCGGCTCGCCGAACATCGCCAGCCTGCCAACGACAAGGGCCTGTCGACCCTGGAACGCAGCGCGTTCCGCGAAATCGGCGAGCGGCTGAAGAAGGATAGCGCTCCGGTCGGGCCGCCAGAGACCGAGACTGTGGAGGCATCGGCAGCGGAGACCGAGGCTCCGGTCAATGCGTCCGACGACCCGATGCGCACCGACGGCATCCCTGCGTCAGGGCCAGAGAACGAACCGGTCGAGGCATCCGATGTCGATGCCGAAGACGAGCGGGATCTGGCACGGCTTGACGGTCACGCGGACGAAGCCCCTCGTGACGCCCGCTCGGGGGTGAATGTGACGGGCTCGTTGCTCGACTATGCCGGCCAAGATGACGAACGTGGCCCCGTGGCGGCGGAACCAGAGAACACAGCTGCCGTTTCGCCCGGCGAAGAGCCTGAAGCCACTGACGCGACACATGATGGCCTCGATGACGACAGCATGACGTCGGCGGATTTTCGCGATGCCGAAGACAATGAGGATTGGGCGCAGCCCGACGAGGAAGCCGCGTCGCCCGACGAGCAGACGGTTGCCGAGGAAACCGCAGGCGACTCTGCGGAAATACCCCTCGAGCGCCCTCGCCTGCAGGTTCCGCCGCTCAAGGCCGAAGGGTTCGTGCCGTCGGCGTTTTCCGCCGGAGATGAACACAAGGCTCCGGACACGTCGCTGCTCGGCAAGCTGCCCGTGCCGCTGCTCATCCATTCCGGGGACCGGTTGCACTATGCGAATGAGGAATTCCTCAGCCTGACGGGTTACGAGGCGCTTGACGATCTGGCGGATGCCGGCGGCCTCGGCGCGTTGTTTGCCGACCCCTATGCCGACGACGGCGTTTCCGACGGCACCGATCGCGCGCTGCGGCTGAAAACGCGTGACGGACAGGAATTCCCGATCGAGGCCATTTTGCGCTCGGTCCCCTGGCGCGACGGCAAGGCGCTGATGCTGGTCGTGCGACGCTCCGGCGAGGATGATGCGCCGGCGAGCCTGCATGTGGTTGGCGACGAGCAGACGCAGCCGGATATTTCCGAACTCAAGGCGCGCATCGCCGAGATGCGCACCATTATCGACACCGCCACCGACGGCGTCGTGTTGATCGGCCGTGACGGCACCATCCGATCGATTAGCCGGCCTGCGGAAGCGCTGTTCGGCTTCGACAGCGACGATGTGACCGGCAAGCCGTTCGCCTCGCTGTTTGCGATCGAAAGCCAGCGCGCGGCGCGCGACTATCTCAACGGACTGTCCGAGCCCGGCGTGGCGAGTGTCATGAACGACGGCCGCGAGGTGATCGGGCGCGAGTCGCAAGGCCGCTTCATTCCGCTGTTCATGACCATCGGTCGGCTGCCCAACGACAGCGGCTTCTGCGCCGTCGTTCGCGACATCACGCAGTGGAAGCGGGCCGAAGAGGACTTGACGCAGGCACGTGCGGTGGCCGAGCGCGCGTCCTCGCAGAAGACCGATTTCCTGGCCCGCATCAGCCACGAGATCCGCACCCCGCTCAATGCCATCATCGGTTTTTCGGAATTGATGGTCGACGAGAAGTTCGGACCTGTCGCCAACGACCGCTACCGCGACTATCTGCGCGATATCAACCGCTCGGGCAATCATGTGCTCGACCTGGTCAACGACCTGCTCGACATCTCCAAGATCGAGGCTGGCCAGCAGGAGATGGCCTATGAAGCGGTGTCGCTCAACGACACGCTGGCCGAGACGGTGGCGATGATGCAGCCGCAGGCCAACCGCGAACGGGTCATCATCCGCTCCAGCTTCGCTTCGCGGCTGCCGGAAGTGGTGGCCGACCTGCGCAGCGTGCGCCAGATCGCGCTCAACATCCTGTCGAATGCCATCCGTTACACCCAGGCCGGCGGCCAGGTGATCGTCTCGACCGCCTATGAGACGTCGGGCGACGTCGTCATGCGGGTGCGAGACACCGGCATCGGCATGAGCCATGCCGAGATCGAGCAGGCGCTGAAGCCGTTCAAGCAGATTAACGCGCTGAAGCGCGGACGCGGTGACGGTACCGGGCTTGGACTGCCGTTGACCAAAGCGATGGTGGAAGCCAACCGTGCCCGGTTCACCATCAATTCGACACCGGGCGAAGGCACTCTGGTCGAGGTCGCTTTTCCGTCGACCCGGGTGCTCGCGGAATAGGTCAGCCCTCTCCGCGGTACGGTCCCGATAAAAAGAAAAGGCGCCCAAAAGGACGCCTTAAGAGATGGGATTGCTGTCACAACGGGGGCTTGAGCGAATTCGGATCCTCGGGGCTGAGGAACGGGATTTCTCCCTCAAGTTACATGCGACTATCGACGCCGGACCTTAACAACTCCTTACCGGGGCGCCGGAAAATTTACCAATGTGTACCACTCATGAAATCTAGGTAAATTCTAGCGAGATATTTCGTTAACCATGCTGGAAAACCATTTTTCATGCATGTCGTTGTCTCAAAACTGGGGCCACTTTTGAGCGACATGCCGTAGCAGTTACTCGGCCAGTTGCGGCAGGTTCTTGAACAGCTCCAGCGCCTCTGGATTGGCGAGCGCTTCCTTGTTCTTGATGGCGCGGCCGTGCACCACGTCGCGCACAGCAAGCTCGGTGATCTTGCCCGATTTGGTGCGCGGGATGTCGGTGACGGCGACGATCCTTGCCGGCACGTGACGCGGGCTCGCGCCGCTACGGATTTTTGCCCGTATGCGTTTTTCCAGATTTTCGTCGAGCTGCGCGCCGGCGGCCAGGCGCACGAACAGTACGACGCGCACGTCGTTGTCGAAGTCCTGGCCGATGCACAGCGCTTCCAGAATCTCCGGCATCTGTTCGACCTGGTTGTAGATCTCCGCCGTGCCGATGCGCACGCCGCCCGGGTTGAGCGTGGCGTCGGAGCGGCCATGGATGATCAGGCCGCCATGCGCGGTCCATTCGGCGAAATCGCCGTGACACCAGACATTGTCGAAGCGCTCGAAATAGGCCGCCCGGTACTTCTTGCCCTCGGGGTCGTTCCAGAAGCCGATCGGCATCGCCGGAAAAGCCTTGGTGCAGACCAACTCGCCCTTCTCCTGCCGGACCGGCCTGCCGTCATCGTCCCAGACATCGACCGCAAGGCCAAGGCCGGGTCCCTGGATCTCGCCGGTCCAGACAGGCTGCGTCGGCACGCCGAGCACGAAGCAGGAGACGATGTCGGTGCCGCCGGAGACCGAAGCCAGATGCACGTCCTTCTTGATGCCGTCATAAACGAAGCGGAAATCTTCCGGCGATAGCGGCGAGCCGGTGGAGGAGATTGCCCGCACAGTGGCCAGATCATGCGTGCGGATCGGCTTGAGGCCAGCCTTGCGCACGGAATCGATGAACTTGGCCGAGGTGCCGAGGAACGTCATCTTCTCGGCATCGGCGAAATCGAACAGCACACTGCCGTCGGGGTAGAAGGGCGAACCGTCATAGAGCAGCAACGTGGCCCCCGAAGCGAGCCCCGACACCAGCCAGTTCCACATCATCCAGCCGCAGGTGGTGAAGTAGAAGAAGCGGTCGCCATCGGTGAGACCGGCATGCAGCCGGTGTTCCTTGACATGCTGGATCAGCGTGCCGCCGGCCGAATGGACGATGCATTTGGGAATGCCGGTCGTTCCCGACGAAAACAGGATGTAGAGCGGATGCGAAAACGGCAGCGGCTCGAAGGCAACGGGCTTGCCGACGAAGGGCGACAGCGCCTCTTCCAGCGCTACCGCCTTGTCGATGGTCCCGGCGACATCACTCGATGTGCCGAGATAATCGACGACCAGAATCTTGCGGACAGTGCCGAGCTTGGCCGCGACCGCGGCGATCTTGTCGGCGACTTCGATCGCCTTGCCATTGTACCAATAGCCATCCGGCGCGATGAAGACGACGGGCTCGATCTGGCCGAACCTGTCGAGCACGCCCTGCTCGCCGAAATCGGGAGAGCAGGACGACCAGACCGCGCCGATCGAGGCGGCGGCCAGCATGGCGGCGACGGTCTCCGGCATGTTGGGCATCATGGCGGCGATGCGGTCGCCCTTCTTCACCTTGAGCGACAGGAAAAGCTGCTGCAGCCGCGAGGTCAGCGCGTGCAACGCGTTCCAGGACAGCCGGCGCTCGACCTTGTCTTCGCCGCGAAACACGATTGCGTCGCCTGAGCCGGTCTTCTTCAGCAGATTCTCGGCGAAATTCAGTGTCGCATCGGGAAAGAAAGAAGCGCCGGGCATCTTGTCGCCGTCGACGAGCAGGTTATCGCCCTTGTCGCCGACGATGCCGCAGAAATCCCAGATCAGGCTCCAGAACCCCTCACGGTCCTCGACCGACCAGGCATGAAGCTGCGAATACGAGGAAAACGCTACGCCGGCTTTCACTCCGGCGGCCTTGGTGAAGGCGGTCAAGGGTGCTGCGTCAATCTGGTCTTGCGTCGGGGTCCAGAGCGGTTGTCCGGCAGCCATGATCGTTCCTCCACGGTCGCCATCGCTTATGCATATCGCAGCGCAGCAGAGCAAGATTTTGTTCGGCTGATGCGACCAGATGTGCGCAAATGCCATCGCCGGGCCATAAAGACTTGAAATGCCTCAGCCCTAAGTCGTAGTGACAACTTGAAGTCGTGGTGACGACTGGGGGTCGTGGTGACGACTGGGGTCGTGGTGACGACCGGGGTTACACCCGCCGGGCGATTTGTCGGAATGGAAGCATACGGGGCCATATGCCATCATCTATGATCCGGCGCGGAATATGGGCGATCGGCGCTGCCGTGATCGTCGTCGCGCTGGTCGTTGCCACCCTGCCGCTGATTGCCTCCACCCGTATCGTGCGCGACCGCATCGCCTGGGAAATGAGCGCGTGGAGCGGCTTCCGGGTCGCCATCGACGGTTCGCCGCGCATCGAGGTCTGGCCGACATTCCGGGCAATCCTGAC
>NZ_RZTF01000280.1:6689-8786 GCF_004023175.1 Mesorhizobium sp. M7A.F.Ca.MR.362.00.0.0 | reverse complement strand
AATCCACGCCGAGTGCCTGATCCCCCCGATCGAGAATAAGCGGGATGATCAGGTCTTCCTCGTCGGCAAGGTGCCTTGTCAGCATGGCGATCAGCCGGCTGTTTTCGTCGGCATAGGCGTCGGCGGCGAAGCGCTGTCTGTCTTCGCTCTCCTGAAGCGTCTTGATGAACGCATTGGCCGCCTCGGCATTACGCTCCAGCCCTTCATGGATGGTGTGATGGTCGGCATCGAGTATCTCGAAGCCGTGCTTCAAACGGGGCTCGGCCTTGGCGAAGACCGGAAAATATTGATAATCCTCGACGTTGTGGTGACCGTCGAGGTTGCCTAGAAAATGATTGAGGCGGGGCGCGAACCAGCGCGCGAAATCAGGCGCCGTCAGCCGTCCCTCACGGTAGTCGCCGATGCCGTTGGCCAGCATGCCGCCAAGTTCGCGGAACATGTCGTGCCGCTGCAGCCACATATTGGCGATGCCGTGGATGTTGGCATGGTCCTGCCAGTTTTCACGCGGATATTTCTCGGCCAGCCAGCGCAGATCATCCGGCAGGCCCACGCGTTCGAGAAGCAGAAAATTGGCGGCCCCGGCCATGACAGTCTCCTTTGGTGACTGGCATATAGGCATCGAAAGGCTAGATCGGTAGCCCGGTGATCCGCTCGATAATGGCAATGCCCCAGACGCCGGCGACGATGAGCACCGAAATCAGCACCGCCAGCGAACCGCAATCCTTGGCCAACTGGATATCGACATTGAACTCGCGGCTGAAAGCGTCGCATGCCGCCTCGATGCCGGTGTTAAGCACTTCGACCATGATCAAGAGCAACACGGCGCCGATCAGCAAGGCATAACCGCGCCACGAGATCGAAACGAACCAGCCGAGCGGCAAGGCAAGCGCCAGCAGCATCAGCTCCTGCTGGAAAGCCTTCTCGCTGGTGGCCAGCTTGCGAAACGCCCGCACCGAATTGAAATAAGCATCGATCAGCCGCTGCATGCCAAACCCCTTTGCGAATCACCGGCACGGGATAATGCAATGGCTGGCCAGATCAATGGAATAAGGTGACTTGTCCAAGATTCATTCAGCAACCGGTATGGACGGTGTCGACTTTTCAAACTGTGGCAGCCCGTCGTCGATCGAATAATAGTCGCCCTTGTCACCGACGAAGATATGGCATTCCCCCTCAAGACCTGTCGGCTTGTCGAACGATCCCGCCATGACCGAAACGTAGTCCTGGTCTCGCGGCTTCCAGAACAGCACCGATCCGCATGCCTTGCAGAACCCACGCCTGGCGAAGGTAGAGGCTTCGTACCAGGTGATACTTTCCGTGCCCTCGATCACGATGTCGGCGTTGGCAACATTGGTCGCGGCATAGAAATGTCCGCTCTGCTTGCGGCATTGCGAGCAATGGCAATAGACGACGCCACGCAGCGCCCCGTTCGTTCTGAAGCGGACGGCTCCGCACAGACACGATCCCTGGTGACCATCACTCACGTCGATCCTCCTTGAAGAAAAGTGCCGGGCATGGCTTAGGATTCCAGCTTTGCCGCGCAAGCACGCAAGCAAATGCGACATGTGCTGGCGTGGAGAATCCGAAATTCGGTTTCATTTTCAAGAGTGCGATGCGCGAATCGCGAATTCAAGCCGCCGCACCGGCGTTGTTTCCAACTGCTGGACGCACGGACTAAGGCTTTTACAGCCCGCAGACAGAGAAAACCCGCTGAACCTCTGCCAGTTAAGGAAACTTTAGCGACGGCGCATTTATGGTCACCTGCAAGCGAAGGCCGTGGGTGGGGACGCATCCCTTCGCAAGTTGTTCGAAGCGTCGGTCGCATTCCCCAGGGCTCGGCGACAAAGGGAAACCGCGAATTCCGCGGAGGATCCGAGGGGAAGAACCAAGATGCAGCCGGCAGCTGTCCCGACCGAACGAAGCACCGACATCGCAGCCACTGTTGTCGCGACAATGCGCCAATTGGGCGTGCTCGGCCTGCCGCGCAATTACGAGATCTTCTATGAGGCCCTGAGCGGCACCAATCGCGAACTCAGCCTGGCCGTCGTTTCGCTGGCCAGCCGGCCGACACAGGATGAACTGGACCAGATCGGGCGC
>NZ_RZTF01000280.1:0-6679 GCF_004023175.1 Mesorhizobium sp. M7A.F.Ca.MR.362.00.0.0 | reverse complement strand
CGGGCGCACTTTCTTTGCCCACAACCATGGCCCTGGCATCGTCGAGCATGCCAGAGACGTCATTGCCAGGGAGCTCGAGGAGGTTGCTTCGCTGCTGCGGAGCGAGCGCAGCCACATCGAGAAATACGGCAGGATCCTCGATGAGACATCGAGCGGCCTCAGCGGACGCAGCCTTCTCTCCCAGGATCTCCTGCAGAAGATCGCCAACGCCATGGCGGTTGCCACCAATTCGACGATCGATCACGGCCGGCAGGTGGCCTCGACGCTCAGCGACAAGACGGCCGAACTCGAAAGCGTCAAGTCGAAGCTTGAGGAGTACAAGCGGCTGGCCGACACCGATCCCTTGACACATATCTGGAATCGGCGCGCCTTCGACAAGGAGATCACCAGGATCTACAACAGCAACAGGGGTATCCTGTTCAACGCCCTGGTTCTTGTCGACATCGACCGCTTCAAGGATATCAATGACCGCTATGGCCACCCGGTCGGCGACAAGATCATCCAGAGCATCGCCGATATTTTCCAGACCAGCATTCGCGGCGACATGTTCGTCGCCCGCACCGGCGGCGAGGAGTTCGCGCTGATCATCGAGGGCGCCAGCGAGGACGCCACCTATGACGTTGCGGAGCGCATTCGCGCCCTGATCGAGCAGACGCCGTTCACCAGCAGCCAGACCGGCACGAATTACGGCACCGTCACCGTCTCGATGGGTATCTGCATGGCTTCCGAAGCCGAAGGACCCGAAGATCTCTACACCAAGGCCGACCGGGCGCTCTATCGCTCCAAGGTCAGCGGCCGCAACCGGGTCACCAAGCACTCGACGATGGCAGGCCGGGCCGGCAAGAGCTGGCTGCTCTACAAGAAGGACTGACAGTCCCTGCCCGCTGGTGCCGGGAACACTGGACTAGCGCAGACATGAAAGGCGCCCGATTTCTCGGACGCCCTTTCGTGGATCTTATTCGGACTGCGCGAAAATCAGCCGTTGACCGCCTGCTTGTGCTGCACCGGGTGGCTCTTCTTCAACAGATCCGAGACCAGGAAGGCCAGTTCGATCGCCTGGTCGGCGTTAAGGCGCGGATCGCAATGGGTGTGGTAGCGGTCCTGCAATTCCTCGGCGGTGATGGCGCGCGCGCCACCGGTGCATTCGGTGACGTTCTTGCCGGTCATTTCGACATGGATGCCGCCCGGATGCGTGCCTTCGGCGCGGTGCACCTCGAAGAAGGTCTGGACCTCCTTGAGAATGCGGTCGAACGGCCGCGTCTTGTAGCCGGCGGCCTCGATCGTGTTGCCGTGCATCGGGTCCGACGACCACACCACGGAGCGGCCTTCCTTCTGCACCGCGCGAACCAGCTTCGGCAGATGGTCGGCGACCTTGTCGGAACCGAAGCGGGCGATCAGCGTCAGCCGGCCGGGCTCGTTCTCGGGATTGAGCAGGTCGATCAGCTCCAGCAAGCCGTCCGGCGTCAGCGACGGACCGCATTTCAGGCCGAGCGGGTTCTTGATGCCACGGCAATATTCGACATGCGCATGGTCGGGCTGGCGGGTGCGGTCGCCGATCCAGATCATATGACCCGAGGTGGCGTACCAGTCGCCGGAGGTCGAGTCGACGCGCGTCAGTGCCTCCTCGTAGCCGAGCAGCAGCGCCTCGTGGCTGGTGTAGAAATCGGTTTCGCGCAGCGCGTAGTTGGTTTCCGAGGTGATGCCGACGGCTTTCATGAAGTCCATCGTCTCGGTGATGCGGTTGGCAAGAGACTCGTATTTCTCGCCCTGCGGACTGTCGGACACGAAGCCGAGCATCCAGCGGTGCACATTCTCCAGGCTGGCATAGCCGCCTTGCGCGAAGGCGCGCAAAAGGTTGAGGGTCGCCGCCGACTGGCGGTACGCCATCTCCTGGCGAGCGGGATCCGGAATGCGCGACTTCGGGTCGAATTCGATGCCGTTGATGATGTCGCCGCGATAGCTGGGCAGCGTCACCTCGCCCTTGGTCTCGTTGTCGGACGATCGCGGCTTGGCGAACTGGCCGGCAACGCGGCCAACCTTCACCACCGGCTGCGCGCCGGCGAAGGTGAGCACCACGGACATCTGCAGGAAGACACGGAAGAAGTCGCGGATGTTGTCCGCGCCATGCTCGGCGAAGCTCTCGGCGCAATCGCCGCCCTGCAGGAGGAATGCGTCACCGGCGGCGACAGAAGCGAGCTGCTTCTTCAGCTTGCGCGCCTCACCGGCAAAAACCAGCGGCGGAAAGGTTGCGAGCTGGGCCTCCGTGTTCTTCAGCGCGGCAAGGTCCGGATAGGCAGGAACCTGCTTGATCGGCTTTGCTCTCCACGAATTCGGCGACCATTTTGTCATCGCTGCACCAACACTCTTTCCGGCGAGCACCCTCGCCCCCACTCAAGCCCCTATATGGGATCGCGGCTCCATACACGAAGCCGTTTTCCTATTCTAGACCGGAATTCAAGCGCTGGCGAATGGTCCGAGGCCGGCTATGCCGCCTTCTCCACCAGCCGCGCCAACTGGGTCATGACGACCGCCGAGCCCGCCAATCGCTTCTCGGGGGTTGGCCAATCGCGCACGAAGACGACGCTGTGGTCCGGCCGGATCTTGGCCAGCGAGCCCTGCTCGCCGATGAACCGGACGAGCCCGACCGGGTTGGAGAATTCGCGCTTGCGGAAATGAATGACGACGCCCTTCGGCCCGGCGTCGAGCTTCTCGACATTGGCCTTGCGGCAGAGCGCCTTGATGAAGACGATCTTGAGCAGATGCTTGACCTCGTCCGGCAGCGGGCCGAAGCGGTCGATCAGCTCGGCGCCGAAAGCGTCGATTTCCTCGGTGTTTTCGAGATCGCCAAGCCTGCGGTAGAGCGCCAGCCGGAGCTGCAAATCCGGAACATAGCTTTCCGGGATCATCACCGCCGTGCCGACGGCAATCTGCGGCGACCAGCCGCCATCCTGCACTTCGCCGGAATCCTTCACCTCGGCGACGGCCTCTTCCAGCATCTGCTGGTAGAGCTCGAAGCCGACCTCCTTGATGTGGCCGGACTGCTCTTCGCCGAGAAGATTGCCGGCGCCCCTGATATCGAGGTCGTGGCTGGCGAGCTGGAAGCCGGCGCCCAACGTATCCAGCGATTGCAGCACCTTCAGCCGGCGCTCGGCGGTGTCGGTCAGCTTGCGGTTGGCCGGCAGCGTGAACAGCGCATAGGCGCGTACCTTGGAACGCCCGACGCGGCCGCGCAGCTGGTAGAGCTGCGACAGGCCGAACATGTCGGCGCGGTGGATGATCAGCGTGTTGGCGGTGGGAATATCGAGCCCGGATTCGACAATGGTGGTCGACAACAGCACGTCGTACTGGCCGTCATAGAAGGCATTCATGATATCGTCGAGTTCGCCCGGCGGCATCTGGCCATGTGCCACCGCCACCTTCAACTCCGGCACGGATTCCTTCAGGAAATCATGGATTTCCGAAAGATCGCTGATGCGCGGCACCACATAGAAGGAATGGCCGCCGCGATAACGCTCGCGCAGCAGCGTCTCGCGGATGACCAGGGGATCGAACGGCGAGATGAAGGTGCGCACCGCCATGCGGTCGACCGGTGGCGTGGCGATCAGCGACAGTTCGCGCACCCCGGTCAACGCCAGTTGCAGCGTGCGCGGGATCGGCGTCGCCGACAGCGTCAGCACGTGCACGTCGGTCTTCAAGTCTTTCAGCCGCTCCTTGTGCTTGACGCCAAAGTGCTGCTCCTCGTCGATGATCAGCAGGCCAAGGTTCTTGAACGAGATCGCGGAACCAAGCAGCGCGTGCGTGCCGATGACAATGTCGACCTGGCCCTCGGCGATGCCTTTCTTGGTCTCGGCCAGTTCCTTGGCGCCGACCAGCCGCGACGCCTGGCCGACACGGATCGGCAGGCCGGAGAAACGCTGCGAAAAGGTCTTGAAATGCTGGCGCGACAACAATGTCGTCGGCACCACGACCGCCACCTGAAAGCCTTCCATCGCCGCGATGAAGGCGGCACGCAGCGCCACTTCGGTCTTGCCGAAGCCGACATCGCCGCAAATCAGCCGGTCCATCGGCTTGCCGGCAGCAAGATCGTCGCGCACCGAATCGATGGCCGTCTGCTGGTCGTCGGTCTCCTCATAGGGGAAGCGGGCCGCGAACTCGCCATAGAGGCCTTCTGCCGGCACCAGTGGCGGTGCGGAGCGCATCTGCCGCTCGGCGGCGATGCGGATCAGCTGCCCGGCCATGTCGAGCAGGCGTTTCTTCAGCCGCGCCTTGCGCGACTGCCAGGCGCCGCCGCCAAGCTTGTCCAGCGTCGCCTCGGCCGTGTCGGAACCGTAGCGCGACAGGAGTTCGATGTTTTCCACCGGCAGGAACAGCCGGTCGTCGCCGGCATAGTGGATTTCCAGGCAGTCATGCGGTGCGCCGACCGCTTCGATGGTGCGCAGGCCGATGAAACGGCCAATGCCGTGGTCGGCATGGACAACGATGTCGCCGGCCGACAGCGCCGAGGCCTCGGCGATGAAATCCGACGGACGCTTCTTGCGTTTCGAGCGCCGGATCAGCCGGTCGCCCAAAATGTCCTGTTCGGCGACGACGACCAGTTTTTCGGTCTCGAAGCCGGATTCGAGCGGCAGTACGGCCAGGGCCGCCTGCCCCGGTTCGAGCTTTTCGGCTTCCGCCAGCGTCGCCACCTGCTTGAGATTGCCGAGATGGTGTTCGGCAAGGATCTGGCCAAGCCGGTCGAGCGAGCCTTCGGTCCAGCCGGCAATGACAATGCGGCGGCGCGCCGCGCGCTCATCGGCGATGTGTTTGACGACGACATCGAACACATTGGCGTTCGGATCGGCGCGCTCCTCGACGAAGCTGCGGCCGTGGCGTGAGCCGGCGTGATAGACCTTCTTGGCGCCAACTTCGGGCGCGTCGAATGGCGTGAAGTCGATCGCTTCACGCGGCCCGAGCGAGGCAATCAGGTTTTCCGGGGAGAGATAGAGCAGGTCCGGTGCGACCGGCTTGTAGGGCACGGCGTCCTTCAAGGCACCGTCCGCCTGCTTCTTGCGCGCCTCGTAATGGTCGAGGATCAGCGTGTGGCGTTCGGCCAACGCCTCATGCGCCAGATGGTCGAAGATGACAGGCGTGTCAGGCAGATAGTCGAACACCGTCTCCAGCCGCTCATAGAAAAACGGCAGCCAGTGTTCCATTCCGGCAAACCGCCTGCCTTCGCTGACTGCTGCATAGAGCCCGTCATCGCGCTGTGGAGCGCCAAAGGCTTCGATATAGGAGCGGCGGAAACGGCTGATGGTTTCGGGCGTCAGCGCCACTTCGCTCATCGCCTGCAGCGCCATCGACTTGCGCTGGCCGGTGGTGCGCTGCGTGGCGGCGTCGAACACACGGATCGATTCCAGCGTGTCGCCGAAGAAGTCGAGCCTGAGCGCTTCGGTCCACCCAGGCGCGAACAGGTCGAGAATGCCGCCGCGCACTGCGAACTCACCGATGCCGCGCACTGTCGGCACGCGCTCGAAACCGGACGTTTCCAGCCGCGACACCAGTACATTCATGTCGATCTGGTTGCCGGGTCTGGCATGAAAGGTCTGTGCCTCGACGAGATCCGCCGGCGGAATGCGTTGCAGCAGCGCATTGGCGGTGGTGAGGATGACGGCGCGGTGCGGCTTCTTCGCCAGAGCGATCATGGCGGTCAGCGCATCGAGGCGCTTGGCGGCAGCATCCGAACCGGGCGAGACGCGGTCGTAGGGCAGACAATCCCACGCCGGTAGTTGCAGCACCGGCAGGCCGGGGGCAGAAAAAGACAGCGCCTCAACGATCGCCGGCAGGCGCTGACCGTCGCGCGCGACGAACAGAACCGGCTTGTCGGGCGCGATCTCAAGTGCCGCCTGCACCAGCGCAAAGGCTTCATAGCCATCGGCGACGCCGTCGACGATGAACTGGCCGGCGCGGCCTTTCGGCAAACCGATGGTGGGAATGAGGCTCATGAAATCACGGTCTTGTTCTATCGCAACTCCGAACGGAAAACCGCTTCGCACTTTTCCTGGAATTGCTTGTGTTCAGGATGTCGTTGTTCAAAATGTCATGGAGTGGCGGAAAGCCAGGATCTTTTGCAGGACGGCACAATCGATATCGGCCGGAACCGGGCGTTCGCCGGTGACCATGGGCAGGAATTCGGTATCGGGAATGTCGAGGAGCCTCTCATATTGGTCGATTTCCTCGGCCGTCAAGGCGCCGATCTCAGCGTCGGCGAAAGTGCCGAGGATCAGGTCCATCTCGCGCATGCCGCGATGCCAGGAGCGAAACAGAAGCTTGCGGCGGTGCACGTCCAGCCCCTCGCTTGATCTCGTCGTTCCGGTCATCGTGCCGCATCCTTGCTTGCTGCGGCGCATATAGCGTGGATAGAAGGGGCTGTCAGCCTTGCGCTGCCGCCATCGCAACATAAGCTGACATCATGCGCCCGACCATCCTCGATCCCTTGTTTGTACCGATCACGTCGCTTGCAGGCGTCGGACCGAAAGTCGGCGCGCTGATCGAAAAGGTCGTCCCCGCCGATCTCGGCGATCGCGCGGCGCGCGCGGGCGACCTTCTGTTCGTGCTGCCGCATACCGTCATCGACCGGCGCAGCCCGGCCGGGCATCGCAGGATCCGCGGAAGGCCAGATCGTGACGCTGGAGGTGCGCAT
>NZ_RZTF01000279.1:0-8794 GCF_004023175.1 Mesorhizobium sp. M7A.F.Ca.MR.362.00.0.0 | reverse complement strand
TGGTCGAATAGCGGCGTACTCTACATAGGCAGTAGCGGTAATGGTACGCTGAACGTCGAGCACGGCGGCGCCGTGACCAACACGATCGGCTACATCGGATACCTCGCTGGCTCCACCGGCACGGTGACTGTGACGGGCGCTGGCTCCACCTGGGCGAACAGCAGCGAGCTTCTTATCGGTCGTTCCGGCAACGGGACGCTGAACGTCGAGGATGGCGGCGCCGTCACCAACACGGTCGGCCGCCTCGGATTTCAGCCGGGTTCCACGGGCACGGCCACGGTAACGGGCGCGAACTCCACCTGGACCAACAGCGGCGACCTTTATGTCGGCGATTTCGCCACCGGCACGCTGACCGTCGCGAACGGTGGTCTGGTCAGCGATGCTACAGGGGCTATCGGAGTGACCTCGAGCGGCACGGCCATTGTAACGGGCGCCGGCTCCACCTGGAAGAACAGCGGCACGTTCTATGTCGGTTATGGGGGCACTGGCACGCTGACCGTCGCGGATGGTGGCGCAGTGAGCACCGGCAATGGGGCAGGCATTGCCCATATCGCCGTTCAGAGTAGCTCGACTGGTACGCTCAACATCGGCGCGGCCGCTGGGCAGCCGGCCGTTGCGCCAGGCACGCTGCAGGCTGCGGAGGTTCGCTTCGGCGCGGGAGCGGGAACTCTCACCTTCAACCATACCGGGACGGGCTACACGTTCTCTCCGGCGATCACCGGTGCGGGGGCCATCGGACAGGTCGCCGGCACGACGATCCTGACCGGAAACAGTTCCGGCTTCACCGGGACGACGACGATTTCGGGCGGCGTGCTGCTGGTAAACGGAACGCTTGGCGATTCGAGTTCCTCGATCGACGTCCTGACGGGCGGCACGCTCGGCGGCTCGGGCACGGTGGGCACGACGACAGTCGCTTCGGGTGGCACGATCGCACCGGGCACCTCGATCGGGACGATGACGGTGAACGGCAACATGACCCTGCAGCAGGGCAGTCGTCTGGCCTACGAGGCGGCAGCACCGGGCGCGGATTTTACGACCGGTCAGGCGGATAGCGTCATGGTCAACGGAAACGTGACGCTCAACGGAGCCGTGCTCGACGTCGCCAATGCTGGCGGCTTCGGCCCCGGTCTTTATCGTATCGTCGACTACACGGGCACGCTCACCGAGAGCAACGGCGGACTCACTCTGGGCGCCGTTCCGCCCGCATCGACGCTGTCGATCCAAATGCTGACGGCCGACAAGCAGATCAATCTCATCAACACCACCGGCCTAACGCTGAACCTTTGGAACGCCAACGGCCAAGCCGACGCCACCCACATGGGCGGCGGCGCTGGCAGTTGGTCGAACACGGCGCCGAATTGGACCGATGCGACGGGTGCGCTCACGGCGGCCATGCAGCCGCAGCCCGGTTTCGCCGTCTTCGGCGGCGAGGCAGGCACCGTAACGGTGGACGGCAGCGCCGGCGCAGTCCAGACCACCGGCATGCAGTTCGCGTCCAGCGGCTACGTGCTAACCGGCGACACGCTGACGCTGGTGGCCGACGCCGATCATCCGGCGCCGGTCGAAGTGCGCGTCGGCGATGGCAGCGCCGCAAGCAACGGTTATGTGTCGACCATCTCCAATGTGATCGCGGGCACCGATGGATTGCGCAAGACCGGCGCGGGCACGCTGGTGCTTTCCGGAACCAACATCTATTCGGGCGGCACTACCATCGAGGCCGGCACGCTTGCGCTCTCGGGAGCGGGCTCGATCGGACCGGGTTCGCTGCAGATCGATGCCGGCGTATTCGACATCAGTGGTATTGGCGCTCTCGACATGACGATCCACAATCTTAGCGGCTCCGGCGGCACTGTCCAACTGGGCACCAAGGCCTTGACGATTGTCCAGGACCAGGATGGCAGCTATGGCGGCATCCTTTCGGGCACCGGCACGTTCATCAAGACGGGTGCGACATTTTCCTATGATGGCGACGGTTCCGGCTTCACCGGCACCACTTCCGTGGCCGGCGGTACCCTCCTCATCGGATCGGACGACGTACATTCCGGGGCAAGGCTCGGCGGCAACCTTGATGTGACGAATGGTGCCGTGCTTGGCGGCCACGGGACGGTCGGCTCCGGGGCTGGCAGCGTGGTGACTGTTCAAAGTGGCGGCACACTGGCGCCAGGCGCCTCTATCGGCACACTAACGCTTGACGGGGATCTCGTCTTCAACGCTGGCGCCAGCTTGCAGGTCGAGGTCGACCCGGCCAGCAGTTCCAGCGATCTGGTTCACGTAACCGGCGCGGCGACCATCGGCGGCGGCTCTGTCGCCCATATTGGTGTCGACGGCGGCTACAAGCCGTCTTCGACCTATACGATCCTCACGGCCGACGGTGGCGTTTCGGGTCAGTTCGACAGCGTGACTTCGGACTTTGCCTTCCTTGATCCGTTCCTGGCCTATGATGGCGACGACGTGAATCTGACCCTAAATCGCAACAACGTTGCCTTCACCGACTTTGCCCAGACATTCAACCAGAAGAGCACGGCCGGCGTGCTCGAGACGCTCGGATCGCTGAGCGCGCTCTACCAGGCCGTCGTTGTTCTAGCCAATGACGACGAAACGGTACGCCAGATCTTCGACCAGTTGTCGGGCGATGGATATCCCAGTGCCAATGGCGTCCTGGTGGAGGATAGCCAGCACGTTGCCGAGGCCGTCAATGCGCGCATCCGTTCGGCCTTCGGCACGGTCGCGGCCAGCGATGCGCCTGTCATCGCCTATGGCGAGGTGGCGCAGGGAGGCAGCAAATCCAATGAAGCCATCCATGGCATGCTGTTGCCGGCCACCACGGATCGCGCCGCCGCCTGGGCAACCGCCTTCGGCTCATGGCGCGACAATGACGGCGATGGCAATGCTGCGCCGATCTCGTCTTCCACCGGCGGTTTCCTCACCGGCATCGACAGCGCCTTCGGCGATAACTGGCGGGCAGGCGTCATCGCCGGCTTCAGCCATTCGAGCTTCAATGTCGATGATCGCGCGTCCTCGGGCGACAGCCAGAACTGGCATCTCGGCCTCTATGGCGGTGGCCAATGGGGCGCTTTTGGCCTTCGCGCCGGCGCGGCCTACACCTGGCACGACATCTCAATGGGCCGCCACGTCGCCTTCGCCGGCTTGGATAACAGTCTGAGCGCCGATTATGATGCCGCCACCGCACAGGCCTTTGGTGAGATCGCCTATGACCTGAAGGCCGGGCAGTTCGGTTTCGAACCATTCGCCGGACTTTCTTACGTGACACTCCACACCGACGGCTTCAGCGAGACAGGCGGTGCCGCGGCCCTGACGGCGTCCAGCACCAACACCGATGTGACGTTCACCACCCTCGGCCTTAGGGCATCCAGCAACTTCGATCTCGGCGGCACCACTGTCACGGCGCGCGGTACACTTGCCTGGCGCCATGCATTTGGCGACGTTACACCGATCTCCACCTTCGCCTTCGCTGGCTCCGACACGTTTGCCATCGCCGGCGCCCCGATCGCAAGGAATGCAGCGTTGATCGAGGCCGGCATCGACGTCGCACTCAGCCCCTATGCGAAGCTTGGCTTCGCCTATCAGGGCCAGTTCGCATCGGCCATGAAGCAAAACGGCTTCGATGCAAATCTGATGGTCAAGTTTTGAGGGACCTAAGGCGAGGCAGAGATCCATTCGCCTGCCTGCGATAACAGGTCACTTTCTAGTAAGCAAGAAGCTGACCGTCAGCCCGCGGCCCATGACAACGAGCTCAGGTGACTGATCTAACATCGGAAGTGACGCCGGCTTTTTGTGACAAGTCGCCTCAGGCATGGGACGACATGACCGATTTGAAGGTCAGGGCGGCAACACTGGGGTTTCCCGCCTCGATAAAGGTCGCAGCAAGCGAATCTACTGGTGACCGCCCGACCAGGGCGCCACAGATGAAGGCAAAGGCGGCCGAGGTCGAAACGTTGACGGCTAGCCCCTGTTTGCAACGGCCGGCTCCACGGCGGTCAACGGGGCTTCCAAGCTCCAGGTGACCCCATGCGGGCCGTGCTCAAGCTTTCCCTGTCCCCCCACTGCCGCAGGTGCCACCCGCTTCAATACCACGGTTCCAAAGCCGCCCTGTCCGATGCTCTGAACTTCCGGCCCATCGGTTTCAGCCCAGGTGAGATGGAGGAGCCTCGAAGCACCGGACCCGGTAATGGTCCATATGACTGAGATCTGGCCCTTATCCGCTGAGAGGACGCCATATTTGGCCGAGTTGGTAGCCAGTTCATGGAAAGCGATCCCGAGATACTGCACCGCATTGGCATTGAGGACCAACAATGGGCCCGACATGGCGATAACGTCTCCCCGTGGGAATGGCTGGGCTTGCGCCGCCAAAAGGTCACTGATCGTGGCGCCCTTCCAGTCCGCCGCAACCAGCAGGTCGTGGGAGCGCGACAGCGCCATGATGCGCTCGCGCACCTGGTATTCAAATTGCTTTGGCGTCTCCGATCGCTTGTTGGTCTCACGGATCATCGACAGGATGACTGAATACTGGTTTTTCACCCGGTGATTGACCTCGCGCATCAGCATGTGGATGCGTTGCTCGCTTTCCCTCGCCAACGTGATGTCCCGGGCAATCTTCGACGCGCCGACGATTTGCCCGGCTGCGTTACGCACGGGCGATATCGCCAGCGAAACCGGAACCAGGCTGCCATCCCTGCGCTGCCGTGTGGTTTCGAACGGTTCGACGCGTTCGCCACGCCGAATGCGTTCGAGGATACGAGGTTCCTCGTCCTGGTGGTTATCCGGAATCAGCATCGTCACCGACTGACCGATCGCTTCGTCAGCGGTATAGCCGAACAGCCGTTCGGCGCCCTGGTTCCAGCTCTTGATGATGGTGTTGAGATCCTTGCTGACAATAGCGTCGAACGAGGATTCCACAATCGCTGACAGATGCTGCTTGGCCTCTTCGGCACGTTGGCGGTCCGTCAGGTCCAATAGCATGTTCACGGCACCTATCAGGGTGCCGTGCTCATCCCGCAGCGGCGTGGGATAGGGCAGGAACGGGAAAAAAGATCCGTCCGGTCGCTGCGCCACGGCCTCCTGGTTGCGGACCGGCCGGTTTTCGTTGAGAGCGATCGCCATTGGGCACTCGTCGTGGGGCAGTTCCTTGCCGTCGGCAGTGAACAGCTTGAACGTCACGCACCATTTGTCCTTGCCGACGTTAGGCTCCCGTCCTGCCAGCTCGGCAGCAGCGCGATTATAATAGGTTATCGTACCGTCTTGGTCAGTTGTGTAGATGGCGACCGGAAGGGCGTCGAGGATCTGGTGATAAGTATTGTCTTGATGCCTCAGTTCGGTGCGGGCTCGCTCCAAGTCGGTCACATCGACTGTGAAGCATCTGGTGTTGATTAGCTTGCCGTCACGAAAATGGCCGCTCGAGGTGATTTCGACATGCTTGATGGCTCCGTCGCGGGCTCTCAGACGCGCCGGATATCTCGCGATCTTTTCGCCCTTGGTGAGGCGTTCCAGAATGTCCTCGATGACCGGCCGGTCGGGGTAGAAGTCGGCGATGTGCCGGCCGACATAGTCTTCTGCGGGATAACCGAGGAGGTCGAGCTCAGCTGTGTTGGCGTGCAGAATGATGCCATCCTCGCTCACCAGATGGAGAGCAACCGCGCCGTTCTCGAAAAAATCCTGATAATCAAAATTCGGACTGTCAGTGCCGGACATTTCCGGGTTCTTGAAGGCGACAACGTTCGCCTGCGGCAGTTCATTCATATTTCTGGCCCCGATATCAATTCAACCAGCTGTAACGTAGCTTGTGCCGGTATCGTTCCAAAGTCGCCGTTTTCGGGTGTGTTGCACGGCCGGCCAGCTTACCATTCTTATCGCACGCGACTTCATGCCAAGTCCTTGGTCGCTTACCACGAAACCTTGATCGCCCGGGCCAGAAGATCACCGGATAGCTGTGCTCGGCCGGCCGTGCGACTGGTTTAACGCAGGGGTTGCCGGAGCAGCAGCCGCGCCTCACGGAATCGGTGCCGATCGGGCCAATCAGCTCCAGCCTGCTAAACTTGGTCGTCAAAGCCGCGTGCGCCGATCTGCTCTCCGCATTGAGCGAGCTCCGATTGCCACGACGCTCGTAACTCGTCTTACCGTGCCCGCCCTATTCGACTGGCCGGAGGGCTCTCGTGCCGGCGCCGAGCTATCCGGCGGACAAGGACGCCAGGGGCGCTCACAGCCCCAGTGCCGCAGCGACACGTTCCTGGAAATACTGCACTCCCCGCTCATGCCGCCCCGAGAGCGGGCCGGAGCTATAGGCTCCTGCGGCATAGTTGCGATGCGTATCGGCGCAGATGGCGTAGTCCTCGCGTACCACGGCCAGAGTGCCTTGCACAGATTTCGCCCTGCTCTCGGATGCTTCTGCAGCGATATCGGCAAAGAAGAAATGGTAATGCTGGTCTGTGTGATGCGGTGAGGTCGGGTTGATCCGGCTAACGTTCATGCCGCCATCGAAAAGCGATAGCGTCCAATTCGGCCACATCCAAAGCCATTTGCCGCGATAGAACAGACCGTCTTTCGGCGGTGCGGTCATCCGGACATAACCGGGATGGGCGGTGGTCTGGAAAGCTTCGAAGTCGATGGCAGCGTAGAACGAGGGATGTGTGCCAGGGATGTGGTAGCCTTCGACGAAATTGTCGGTGTAGATCTTCCAGTTCGCCGTAAAGCTGACGGTGGCCTGATCGGTGGCGGCATAGGTCTCCAACGGCTCGTCCGCCAGTTCGTCGGGCAGAGAGCCAAGTTGATCCAGAAGACTTTCCTTCGGGTCGAGTGCCGCGAAGAGCAGCCCGCGCCATTCCGACAAGTGCACCGTCTCCAGCGGCCAGTCTTCGGCGATGATCGCGGGATCCTTGCCATACCATGGGGCCTGCACCAGCCGTCCGGTGTCGGCAAAGGACCATTTGTGATAGGGGCAAACGATCAGCCCACATTTGCCCGCGCCATCGGCCAGAAGTTTCGCCCCCCGGTGGCGGCAGACGTTCTTAAATCCGCGCAAGGTCCCGTCCCGGCCCCGGATGGCAAAGATCGGCGTGCCGGCGATGTCGATGGCAAGGTATTGACCGGACGTCGCGACCGAGGCGACAGGCCCCATGAACTGCCAGGTGTGCGCGAAGATGCTGCACCGTTCCTGCTGCCAGATATCATCGCGTACATAAAGCGACGGGTCCAGGTTCAGGTATTGCACAGGCGGAGTGTCGAGTGGCAGCTGGTCGGGCCGCAAGGGGTCTGGCGTCATAGGCTAACCTCCAGTTGCGGCAATCCTGTCGTAAGCGGGGCGGCATCGCAAGAGAATTGGCTCTGCTGCGCACAGCCTGTAAGCCGGCGTGCAATTTTGCTCTAAAGCAGATTTGCTGGAGTGGCGGTCGTTTCCAATTCGCCGACCTAGTTGTCGACCGCGATCATCACGTGGGATGCTTAACCGCAGCACAGGTCCCAGGTCGACTTCGAGCCCAGTTCGTCGTCCGCCTGGTGGACGGCGGGTATCAGAATAGTGCCGTTCGCTGGCGAACGACGGGGGATGGAGTCGTGAGCTGACGAGAGAAACTTTGCCCGAGGACGCCAAGCTAGAACGGCAGCTTACCGCCGAGCGTTCGGCACGCCGAATCCTGATGTTGGCTTAAGCGTATCTCAGACATTCAGTCTGACCAGACTTTTGCGAATGGCGTCTTTGCGCTTCGTCTCGGTCATTGAGATATTAGCAGCCGCTTCCAAGAAGCAGACATCAGTGACCGCGCCATAGCTCTCGATGCGCAACGATATCAGATTCTCCAACCCGCCATTGCCCACATGCATTTCCCAGGACGGCCATTGATCGCTCAGGCAGGAATTCCGGACCGGTCCGGATCACCCAGGTGAAATGGCGTCTGCCGGGTCGACGCTTGCGTCAGGCGGCGTATGTCAACTCGTTTTAGGCCGCAGTAACTTCGAGAGCCAAGGCGGACTGCTGGGGCAGGAAGAAGCTGGGTATTTCCACACTGGTGCGATCCGGTACTTAACATATTATGTGACCTTCAACTGGGGGTTATAGCGAATGAAAGATGAGACCGGCGTTCAAAAGTTGGTGCGCACACTGCGTGCCCGAGCACCCGACGACGCAGCTGAATTGCTGGCCAGAGAGTCTCCCGAGTTCATCCGCGACACACTAGAGCTGTTGCCAGAGGGGCACGCCCGCAAGGTGGCCGAGCATTTGCCATCGCATATGCGGCCCATCAGGCCCCCTGACGATGGCGAGGATTTCGCGATCCCCGAGTCGCTTGTCGAGGTAATGGACCCGATTTCCGCCAGCGTTCCTGTCGGGACGACGGTTGCTGCCTCGGTGGAAGCTGTCAGACGCGCCCAGGTGCCGACCGAACTCACTTATCTCTACGTCACGGACGAGGGCAATAAACTGGTTGGCCTGGTGGTCCTGCGCGATCTGATGCTGAGCGAACCGGACGCCATTGTCGACCAGATCATGCTGCCCAAGCCGTTCGCTCTTGATGTAGGTCTCTCTTTGAGCAACGCCTGCAAGGCAGCGGTACGGCGTCACTACCCTGTCTATCCGGTGGTGGACGCGGAGAACCGGCTGCTCGGGCAGGTTCGCGGCTGGCGCTTGTTCGAGCAGCAAGTCATTGAGATTTCCGCTCAGTCTGGCCAAATGGTAGGTGTCCAGAAGGAGGAGCGCTCTTTCACGCCGCTGTTTTCAGCCTTCTTGAAGCGTCATCCGTGGCTGCAGTTGAACCTCCTGACGGCCTTCATGGCCGCATTCGTGGTC
>NZ_RZTF01000278.1:6048-8814 GCF_004023175.1 Mesorhizobium sp. M7A.F.Ca.MR.362.00.0.0 | reverse complement strand
ACAACAGCCAATCTCCCCCCTTGAGGGGGAGATGTCCGGCAGGACAGAGGGGGGCGCTTCGCGCCAACCTTTCAGTCATCCTAGCGCTCCTGCTTCAGTGCGCTTTCGTGCCAGCGCCGCAAAATGAGATGCGAAATCAGCGACAGCACGAGGAAGATCAAAATGCCGGTCAGCGAGATCAGGAACAGCGCCGCGAACAGCCGCGGCGCGTTGAGCCGGTAGCCGGCCTCGATGATGCGTGAGGCAAGACCGGACGACTGGCCGGTGGTGCCGGCGACGAACTCGGCCACCACGGCGCCGATCAGCGACAGGCCTCCGGCGATCTTCAGCCCACCGAGGAAATAGGGCATCGCGGCCGGCAGCCTGAGATAGCGCAATTGCTGCCAGCGCGTCGCGCCATTGAGCTTGAACATGTCGCGCAGATTGCGGTCGACGGAGTTGAGGCCGAGCGTGGTGTTGGACAGGATCGGAAAGAAGGCGACGATCCAGGCGCACAGCAGAAGCTTGGTCGTCTGGTCGTTCACATAGATGTTGATCAGCGGAAAGATCGCCACGATCGGCGTCACCTGCAGCACGATGGCGAACGGGAAGAACGACATCTCCACCCATTTCGATTGCGCAAACAGCACCGCCAGCCCGACCCCGCCGATGACGGCCAGAGCCAGGCTGAGGAAGGTGATGCGCAAGGTGACCAGCAGTGAGGAAAACAGCAGGCCGGCATCGTTGTAGAGCGTCCACAGCACCACACCCGGGCGCGGCAGGATGTATTGCGGGATCTCGTTCCAGACGCAGACGCGATCCCACAGCCAGATCGCCAAGATCATGATCACCAGCGGCAGCACCCAGCGGCCGATCCGTTCGAATCGCTCCTGGCGCACGCGGCGCGCTTCCTCGGGGTCGAGTTCGAGCGCCCGCTCGTCAATGGCCGTCATGATGCGCGCCTGCTGTTGAATTGATGGCCTTGACCAGCACGTCGGAAGCCTGACGGCACAGCGCCGCATAGTCGGGCGAGGTGCGAAACGCCTCGTCGCGCGGATAGGAGGCCTCGATGGCGAGTTCGTCGAACACCCGGCCCGGCCGCGCCGCCATGACGACGACGCGGTTGGACAGGAACACGCTTTCAAAGACGCTGTGGGTGACGAAGACGACGGTGAAGCGTTCGTCCTGCCACAGTTCCAGCAGATCGTTGTTGAGCTTGAAGCGGGTGATCTCGTCGAGTGCGGCGAACGGCTCGTCCATCAGCAGCACGCGCGGTTTGGTCACCATGGCGCGTGCGATCGAGACGCGCATCTTCATGCCGCCGGACAGTTCGCGCGGCACCGCGTCTTCGAAACCGGTCAGATGCACCCGCGCCAGCATTTCCGTGATCGCCGGTGTCGCTTTGGCGCGCGAAATGCCTTTCAGCCGAAGCGGCAGCCAGACATTGTCGAAAACGTTGGCCCAGGGCAGCAGCGTCGGCTCCTGAAAGACGAAGCCGATGTTCGAGCGGTCAGCTGAGCCGACGCCGCGCCATTCGAGCACGCCGGAGGTCGGCGTCGACAGGCCGGCGATCAGCCGCAGCGCCGTCGACTTGCCGCAACCCGACGGCCCGAGCAGGCTGAGGAAATCGCCTTCCCGGATCGTCAGATTGACATCGCTCAGCGCCGTCACGCCGTTGGAGAACACCTTGCCGACGCCCCTCAGCGCCAGCAATGTCGATGCAACGTCCGAGGCCGGCGCTGGCGCCACCTTTTCCCTTATCATACCGGGACCGGCCTATTTCTTCAGCTCGAGCCCGACGCCTTTGTTGATGAAGGTCAGCGTGTAGGCCTTCTTGATGTCGATGCCGGCTGGCGTGACCTTGGCCTTGACCATCTTGTCGTAGAAATTCTTGATCCGCTCGTCGGTCATGGCGCCGATGCCGAGCTTTTCGGTGTCGCCGGAATCGGCAAGGCCGAACTTCTTCATCTGCTCGATCGAGAACGCGATCTGCTCGTCGCTCATATCGGGATTGTCTTTCTTGATCATGTCGTTGGCGGCCTTGTTGTCGCCGTACAGATATTTGTACCAGCCCTTGGCCGAGCCATCGACGAAGCACTGGACCACCTCCGGCTTCTTGTCGATCGTATCCTGCATCACCTCGATCGTCGTCGAATAGGTGTCCCAGCCATAGTCGGCGAGCAGGAACTGGTTCGGCACGAAGCCGCCTTCCTTCTTGACCGCGAACGGCTCCGAGGTGACGTAGCCCTGCTGGATCGACTTCTTGTTGGCGAGGAAGGGAGCGGTGTTGTAGGTGTAGGGCGCGCGCTTGGAAGCGTCGAAGCCGAGTTCGATGACCATCCACTGGAAGAAGGTCTGCACGCCCTCGTCGCCCAATATGTACTGGTCGGCGTTCTTCAGGTCCTCCCATTTGTCGAGCCCTTCGCCGGGGTGGGACATGATGACCTGCGGGTCCTTCTGGAAGTCCGCCGCCACCACGCGCATGGGAATGCCTTGCTGGACGGCATCGAAAGCCGACAGCAGATTGCCGCCCATGTAGAAATCGATCTTGCCGGCCAGCAGCAGCGGTCGGCCGCTGACCTGCGGACCGCCCTGCATGATGGTGACGTCGAGGCCGCAGGCGGCGTAGGTGCCGTCCGCCACGGACTGATAATATCCACCATGCTCCGGCTGGGCCAACCAGTTGGTGCCGAAGGTGACTTTCTCATTCGCAGCAGCACCCAGCGTGCTGGCTGCAAGCAGGGCCACCGCCGCCACCGAGATCTTCTGTTTTCCGTACATCCACAC
>NZ_RZTF01000278.1:0-6038 GCF_004023175.1 Mesorhizobium sp. M7A.F.Ca.MR.362.00.0.0 | reverse complement strand
CATCCACACCACCCTCTGTTTGCTCCGGCGCGCCACGCGCCAGGCTCGACACCAAAGATTCAAGAAGCAAGACACATGCCACCGGCGTCTGGCGCCGGGGCCGCCCGCTTGAAAGACGTTGCCATGCCAAGCGCGGACGGGTCATGCTGTACGAAAGGCATCGTGCCTATTTTTTGAACGGCTGTCCACAATCGCCCGGGCAACATGCACCGCCATCTTGAAGGTGTAATGGGTCCGGCTTTAGGCTGGCGGCACCCAGGAGATTGCCATGTTCAGATTCCTCACCCCGAAGTCGATCAAGCCGCCCTTTGCCCGCTACAGCCACGGGGTCGAGGTACCGCCTGGAAAGCGGCTGGTGCTGTGCTCGGGTCAGGTTGCCATAACCGCGGACGACCAGATTCCCGAAGAGGCCGGCGCGCAGGCCGAACTCTGCTTCCGCAACATCGAAGCGATCCTCGGCGAAGCCGGGCTGGGCCTACGCGACATCATCCGTATCAACGCCTATGTCACCGACCGCGCGCATCTGCGGCCCTATATGGATGTCCGCGACCGGCTGTTTTCCAGCCCCGCGCCGGCCTCGACGCTGATGATCGTCTCCGGCTTTGCCCGACCCGAATTCAAAGTCGAGGTTGAGGCTATCGCGGCCGGGTGATCGACAGGCGGGGCTTGCCGCGCTAGGTCTGCCTGACCATTGAAGAGGCATGACATGACCGTAGCCAAAAGACGCGTGTGGTGGGGCGACTACCGGACCACCGAATACGCCTCGATCGACCCGGAGGCGACGATCGCCGTGCTGCCGGTGGCGGCGATCGAGCAGCATGGGCCGCATCTGCCGGTATCGACCGACACCTCGATCATGAACGGCATGCTCGACACGGTCATTTCGCGCCTGCCCGACGACCTCGACATCCGCATCCTGCCGGTCCAGGCGGTGGGCAAGTCGAACGAGCATCTTCACGCGCCGGGCACCCTCACTTTGCCGGCAACCACGCTGATTGAAGCCTGGACCGAGCTTGGCCTGTCGATCGCGCGCGCCGGCGTGCGCAAGCTGATCGTTGTCAACTCACATGGCGGCAACGAGGAGATCATGGGCATCGTCACGCGCGAATTGCGCGTGCGCGAAAAAATGCTGGCGGTAAAGACCAGCTGGCAGCGCTTCGGCCGCCCGGCCGGCATGTACACCGATCTCGAGGACCGCCACGGCATCCATGGCGGCGATGTCGAGACCTCGCTGATGCTGCATTTCCGACCCGACCTTGTCGACATGGGCAAATCAGACAATTTCGTTTCCAATGTCGCCAAGGCCGAGAAGGAATTTTCGCTGTTGCGCCACACCGGCACCCACGCCTTGGCCTGGATCGCTAGCGATCTCAACCCGAACGGCGTCGTCGGCGATGCCAGCATCGCGACGGCGGAAAAGGGCCGGCTGACGGCAGAATATCAGGCCGACGGCTTCATCAGCCTGCTGCGGGATGTGCGCAAGGCGAAGCTCGCGGACTGGTTGAGATAAGTGTCTGCTATGAAGGTAATCACAGACAACCGTTGCCCGCCAAACTCGGACTTCGTCTGAATGGTGGCAAACGAATCCGGGCCGAGACCTGCGATGCCTTCGGGGCTTGTATGGCGGCGCCGATCAATCGCGCCGGAATGTCCGTGATGGATCGGAGCAGGCGCAATGTGCTGATCGGTGCGTCTATCTTTGGAGCCCTGAGCCTTGCGGGGCTGCTTCCTACCATGTGCGCAATGCGGCAAATCAGGACAAAATCCCCCATGGCCGAAGCCAGCCATCCCAAACGGCCGCCGGGTCAGGCGAAGCCGTTGCTGGAGGAAGATATCGCGCCGGTGCTTGCGCGCCTTGATGCCTGGTATGCTGCCCATCTGCCGCCAGACAAATATGTGTTCAATCCGCTGGCCACGGACGCGCAACTGGATACGTTCGAGCGCCTGATCGGCCTCAAGATGCCGCGCGCCTATCGCGCCCTATACCGATGGCACGACGGCGAAAACGACGACCGTTGGGGCCTATCTATGGGCTTCCGCTGCTGCCGCTGCATCAGGCAGGGGCGCAATGGAAAGCCTGGGGCGATGTGCTCGTCGATTTCGGCGGCAATCGCTATGAAATTCCCGGAGGAGCGTGGCCTGAACACGCGGTTGACCCGGCCTATATCAATCCGCGCTGGATACCGCTGACCCATGATGGCTCAGGCAATCATATCGGTCTCGATTTCGATCCTTGGCCCAGCGGTCGCGTCGGCCAAGTCATCCTCTTTGGGCGCGACGAAGATGTGAAGGCGGTGCTTGCGGAATCCCTTGGCAAGTTCCTCGAGTGGATCGCCGGGCTGCTGGAAAGCGGCAATTTCAGATTGGAAGCGGCGGAAGAGCCCGTGCTGCGCCGGTTCCGATTGAAGGCGCCCCCATCAAACGACTTCCACGAAGGTGCACGAAGCCTTCTGGGCGCACGTGGCCCCTTCCTATGACGGATTTTGAATGAGATAGCACTCGGGCAGCATGCCCTACATGTCGATCTTCAGCGCGAATGGCGTCCCTTCAAAGGCATCCGCACCGCGGCCGATCGATTCGATCGCCTCGATCATGCGGCCGTTGCGATCAAGCAGCGCATCGGCCACCGCGATCAGTCGCGGATTGGGCGTTGCCGAAGGCGACAGCGCCCGCAGCGTCCGCGCCAACTCGGCCTCGTCACGCTTCGGCGCCAATGCGGCCGCGATGATATAGGCCGAAGCCGTCGAGCGGCTGATGCCGGCATAACAATGCACGAGCATCGGCCTTGCCCGGTCCCAGCGGCGCGCGAAATCGAGCAAATTGCGCACATGCTCCTCGCCCGGCATGGTCATGCCGTCCTGCGCCGCCGCGATGTCATGCATGACCAGATGCAGATGATTTTCTTTCGATATCGAGGCCGGCCGGACCACCGCCGTTCCGGCGGCAAGCAGCGACAGCATGCGGTCGGCGCCGCTCCTGGCCACCGTTTCCTCGATCTTTGCCAGCGAGCAGACATGGATCATTGTTTCGAACCCTTCGATTGATGCTCGAGCCGCTGCCATTCCTCCTCACTCCCCGGCAGGCCGGCGCGCAGAACGTCAGGCCGATCGGCAAAATGGCGAAGCAGAATGCCGCGCCCGCCGAGCGCGGCAAACAAATCGGCAGCATGCGGCAGGCGAAGAAAACGGAACAGCGTGGTGCCACCCATAACGGGAATACCGAAGCGGCCGAACAGCGCATCGAGCCGCGCCGATTCATCAGCCAGCGCCGTCCGCATCGCGTCCTGCCAGCCGATATCGGCAAGCGCGCGAATGCCGTATTCCAGCGCCGGGCCGGCAACGGCCCATGGCCCGAATTGTGTTTCCAGCCGTTCGACCGTCACAGCATCGGAAAGTGCAAAACCGAGCCGCAGGCCGGCTAGACCAAAGAACTTGCCGAACGAGCGCAGCACGACGACGCCGCCCTGGCCGACATCGCCGCAGAGGCTATGCTCGCGCGGCCCAACATCCATGAACGCCTCGTCGACAACCAGCAGCCCGCCCTTGGCGCGCAATCCGGCAGCCAGAGCCAGCAACCGGTCGCGCTCGAAGACACGTCCATCCGGATTGTTCGGATTGACCATGATGGCAAGGTCGGCGTCCGCCAGGTCAGCGAAATCGCCGACCTCGGTCACCGCGTGCCCGGCGATCACTGCTGCGCGGGCATGTTCGGCGTAGGTCGGACCCAGCACCAGCGCCCTTCCGGGGGTAATCAGCGAGGCGACGCGCGGCAACAGGATCTGCGTGCCCGGTGCCGCCACGATGTTGGCTGGCGACGGCGCCCCATAGGCACTGGCAGCGATCTCTGTCAGCTCACGCGTGCGCGCGGCTTCCGGCAACCGCGACAGCGAGGTGGCGGGCAGGTCGAAAAGCGGGTAGGAGTGCGGATTGATACCGGTCGAGAGGTCGACGAATGGCAGCAGGGCGTTGGGGAAAAGCGCCCTCGCGCGGCCAAGACTTCCACCATGGTCCACAACCGCCCCATTAAGAAGCTTCATGTCAGTCCTGATCGCTTTCCTGTCATTGGCCGTCGAATTCGCCCTCGGTTACCCCGATTGGCTGTTTCGCGCCATCGGCCATCCGGTGACGTGGTTCGGCAGGCTGATATCCTTTCTCGACCGCAGGCTCAACCGCGCCACTGATCCCGACGCGCTGCGTCGCAAGCGTGGTGTCCAGGCGCTGCTGGTCATCGTGCTGGTGCCGGCGATAATTGGCCTGGGCGTACAGATCCTGTTCTGGTTCGTTCCCATGGGCCTGGTCATCACGGCCCTCCTGGCAACATCGCTTCTGTCGCAGAAGAGCCTCTATGAGCATGTCGAGGCGGTGGCTGACGCCCTCGACACCGGCGGCCTCGCCTTGGCCCGCCTTGCCGTTTCGCGGATCGTGGGCCGCGACCCTGAAACGCTCGACAGGGCCGGCGTCTGCCGCGCGGCGATAGAGAGCCTGGCCGAGAATTTTTCCGACGGCATCGTCGCCCCTGCCTTCTGGACCGGCGTCGGCGGCCTGGCTGGCGGCGCCGCCTACAAGGCCGCCAACACCGCCGATTCGATGATCGGCCACCGCACCCCGCGCCACGAGGCCTTCGGCTGGGCGGCGGCGCGCTTCGACGACTGGATCAATCTGCCGGCGTCGCGGCTGACGGCGCTGCTGATCGTGCTGGCGGCGTTCTTCGTCAAAGGCGCTGATGCGAAAAATGCCTGGCATGCGGTGTGGCGCGACGCGAAAAAACACCGCTCACCCAATGCCGGCTGGCCGGAAGCGGCGATGGCCGGTGCGCTCGGCCTGGCGCTCGCCGGGCCGCGCAGCTACGGCGGCGTGCTCGTGGACGACGTCTTCATGGGCGAAGGTGGGCGGCGCGAGGCCGACAGCGTCGACATAAGGCGAGCGCTGAAACTCTATCGCATCGCCGACTATCTGCTGATCGCGCTGTTCGGGTTGGTTTCGGTCGTTGTCATCGTGGCGTGATCTACTTCACCCTCCCCTTGTGGGGAGGGTAAGAAACGCTCAGAACTCGATCCCCTGCTGCGCTTTCACGCCTGCGGAAAAATGGTGCTTGGTCACGCCCATTTCGGTGACGAGGTCGGCGGCCTCAACCAGCGCCGGCTTGGCGTTGCGGCCGGTGACCACGACATGCAGGCCCTCACGCCGCGCCTTCAACGCCGCAACCACTTTGTCGAGATCGAGATAGTCGTAGCGCAGCGCAATGTTCAGTTCGTCGAGCACCAGCAGGCTGATCGACGGATCGGCCATCAGTTCGAGCACCTTGGCCCAGGCGGCTTCGGCGGCGGCGATGTCGCGCTTCAGGTCCTGCGTTTCCCAGGTGAACCCCTCGCCCATCGCGTGCCAGACGACGCGGTCGCCGAAGGCGGCGAAGGCGTCCTTCTCGCCGGTGTGCCACTTGCCCTTGATGAACTGGACAACGCCGACGCGCTTGCCGTAGCCGAGCATCCGCAGCGCCAGGCCGAAGGCAGCCGTGGTCTTGCCCTTGCCGGGACCGGTGTTGACGATCAGCAATCCCTTCTCGACCGTCTTGCTCGCCACCTCGGCATCCTGCACAGCCTTGCGCTTGGCCATCTTGGCGCGGTGGCGTTCTTCGTCCCTATTGTCGATGTCGGTCATGTCATTTCACCTTGAGCGGCAGCCCTGCCACCATAAGCAGCACCATGTCGGCGACGGCGGCGACCTGCTGGTTGAGCCGACCGGCGGCATCGCGAAACCGGCGCGCCAGTGCATTGTCCGGCACGATACCCTGGCCGACCTCATTGGACACCACGAACCAGGGCCCGCGCGGCCGCGACAGCACCTCCGTCAATCGCCGGCATTCCAGCTCGAAATCGTGTTCGGCCAGCATGTGGTTGGTCAGCCACAGCGTCAGGCAGTCGACAAGCACCGGCCGATCCTCCGGCAAGGCGGCAAGCGTACCGGCGAGATCGAGCGGTGCGTCGATGGTCGTCCAGCCTTCGCCGCGCCGCGATCGGTGCAACGCGATGCGTTCATGCA
>NZ_RZTF01000277.1:231-8819 GCF_004023175.1 Mesorhizobium sp. M7A.F.Ca.MR.362.00.0.0 | reverse complement strand
TCTCGGCCGGCGAACCCGCGCCCTCGACGATGACGAGATCGGCGCCCTCGCCGACCTTGCCCCAGGAGTCCAGAACGGCGTCCATCAACTGGCCCTTCATCGCCTGGTAATCACGCGCCCGCGCTTCTCCGAACATTTTGCCCTGCACGATGACCTGTGCGCCGACATCGGTCTGCGGCTTCAGCAGCACCGGGTTCATGTGGACCGAGGGTGCCACGCCGCAAGCGATCGCCTGCAGCCATTGCGCGCGGCCGATCTCGCCGCCGCCAGCTTTGTCGTCGGGAATATCGGCAACGGCGGCGTTGTTCGACATGTTCTGCGGCTTGAACGGCCGCACCTTCAACCCACGCTTCTTTGCCGCGCGGCAGAGGCCGGCGACCAGCACCGTCTTGCCGACGTCGGAACCCGTGCCTTGCAGCATGATCGCTCTGGCCATCAGTCCCTGCCCTGCGCCAAGGTTCCGGTGATATCGGATTTCTGCGCCAGCGGCCCGCCGCGCCAGATGTACAGCGCCAGCAATGGGTCTTTGCCGGTGCCCATGGCGTGATTGACGTTGGACGCGTGGTGGACGACCTCGCCGGCCGTGCGCATGCAAAAGCCGCTCTCGCCCATGCGCCATTCGGTACCGCCGGTCAGCGGAATGTAGATTTCCTCGGCAATGTGATGGTGGTCGGGATAGACGATATCAGGCCCAAGGATCAGCACGCCGGCGGCGACAGCGTCATTGACGAAGTGGCCTCGGGTGCCGAACACTTCCAGCCAGCCGTAATTGTCGATGAACTCTTTTCCGAAATCCGCCTCGCTGTAGGTCTGCCCCCAGCGGAGATCGTTGCGCCGTTCAGCAAGCAGTTGCACCAGCGGCTTGGCATCCGACGGCGCCAGCTCTGCGGCGCGATCGAGATGACGCAGGCAGTTGAGCGGATGCGGCTCCAGCGTGCGAGCCGGCATGTCCCAGCCAATGCGCGCCACGGCATCGCGCACCAAGGCGTGATCCACGGAGGAAAGGTATGCGCGGAACCGGCCCAGCAGTTCATCGAATTTTGTCGTCACATCTTGCTCCGGGCATGCATTGGTGCACAGCCGCTCCGCAGGGGATCGGGTTGCGCGGCGGCATCATTGGTCTAGATTGGTGCGCGCGCAAAGCCAAAAACGACAGGCCAACAGGTCGAAGATTAGGGAGCACGCCATGGACGCCGCGGTCGATGCGAGCACCAGCCAGTTCGAACTTAACGAGGAGCAGCGCGCCATCCAGGAGATGGCGCAGGCCTTCGCCGCAGACCGTGTCGCGCCAAATGCGCTCGACTGGGACCGTAACAAGCATTTCCCGGCCGATGTGATCCGCGAGACCGGCCCGCTCGGCCTTGGCGGCATCTATATCAGGGACGATGTCGGTGGCTCGGCACTTGGCCGGCTCGACGCCGTGCTGATCTTCGAGGCGCTGTCGCACGCCGATCCGGCTTTTTCATCGTTCATCTCGATCCACAACATGGTGGCCTCGATGATCGACCGTTTCGGCAATGACGAGCAGCGCCAGCGTTTCCTGCCGAAGCTGACCTCTATGGAATGGCTGGCGAGCTACTGCCTGACCGAGCCCGGCTCCGGTTCCGATGCCGCAGCCCTGAAAACGCGCGCGGTGAAGAGCGGCGGCGACTATGTGCTCAACGGCACCAAGCAGTTCATCTCGGGCGCCGGCGACAGCGATGTCTACGCCGTCATGGTGCGGACCGGCACTGAAGGGCCGAAAGGCATTTCCACCATCGTCGTGCCCAGAGATGCGCCAGGCCTCTCCTTCGGCGCCAACGAGCACAAGATGGGCTGGCATATGCAGTCGACCCGCCAGGTCATCTTCGAGGATTGCAAGGTGCCGGCGGAGAACCTTTTGTCCGGCGAAGGTGCGGGTTTCGGCATCGCCATGGCCGGGCTCGACGGCGGCCGTCTGAACATCGCCGCTTGTTCGCTGGGCGGCGCGCAGTCGGCGCTCGACAAGGCGCTTTCCTACACCGCCGAGCGCAAGGCCTTCGGCTCGAAGATCAACCAGTTCCAGGCGCTGCAGTTCAGGCTGGCCGACATGGAGACCGAACTTCAGGCGGCGCGTATTTTCCTCTATGCCGCCGCCGCGAAGCTCGACCGCAAGGCGCCGGACGCCGGCAAATGGTCGGCGATGGCCAAGCGCTTCGTCACCGATACCGGCTTCAATGTCGCCAACGATGCGCTGCAGCTACTCGGCGGCTACGGCTACCTGCACGACTATGGCATCGAGAAACTGGTGCGGGACCTGCGCGTGCACCAGATCCTCGAAGGCACCAACGAGATCATGCGCGTCATCATCGCGCGGGCATTAATTGGAAGGCAGTAGGCAGTAGGCAGTAGGCAGTAGGCAGTAGGCAGTAGGCAGTGAGATGACCGGCAAGATCAATTCCTACAAGGATCTTATCGTGTGGCAGCAGGGGATGGATCTGGCTGTCGCCACCTATTCTTTGACCAAGGCATGGCCAAAAGAGGAATTGTATGGGTTGACCAGCCAAATCCGCCGTTCAGCAACCTCTATTCCTGCAAACATCGCCGAAGGTTATGGCCGAGACAACAGAGGTTCCTATCAGCAATTTCTGAGGATTGCCCAAGGCTCGCTGAAGGAATTCGAGACACACCTCCAGATCGCTGAACGCATTGGCCTTGCCACGCATGATCAAGCTAGTCATTTGCTGACATCCACGGAGGGCATCGGCAAAATGCTTCGCCAGCTTATTTTCAAACTTGCACCCGAATAGACCCCTACTGCCTACTGCCTACTGCCTACTGCCTACTGCCTACTGCCTACTGCCTACTGCCTACCTACTGTTAGCCCAAATCACGGAGCACCACTATGACGATCGCCTTCATCGGCCTAGGGAACATGGGCAATCCGATGGCCGCCAACCTGGTCAAGGCGGGGCATGCGGTGAATGGTTTCGACCTTGTGCCGGAGAACCTCAACGTCGCCAAAGAACAAGGCGTGACGATCATGGCGAATGCCTTGGCCGCGGTGAAGGATGCCGATGTGGTGATCACCATGTTGCCTGCGGGCAAGCATGTGCTGTCCGTCTATGAGGACATAGCGCCCAAGGCGAAAAAGGGCGCACTATTCATCGATTCCTCGACCATCGACGTCGAGTCAGCCCGCAAGGCCCATGCCGTCGCCAGGAAGCACGGGCTGTCGTCGATCGATGCACCGGTCTCGGGCGGCACTGGCGGTGCCGCGGCCGGCACGCTGACCTTCATGGCCGGAGGCTCCGATAACGCCTTTGCAACTGCCGAGCCGATCCTGAAGCCGATGGCCGGTCGCATCGTCCATTGCGGCGGCGATGGCGCCGGCCAGGCGGCAAAGATCTGCAACAACATGATCCTCGGCATTTCGATGATCGGTGTCGCCGAAGCCTTCGTGCTGGCGGAAAAGCTCGGCCTGTCACACCAGGCGCTGTTCGACGTCGCCTCGACCTCCTCCGGCCAGTGCTGGTCCTTGACCACCTACTGCCCGGTGCCCGGGCCGGTGCCGACTTCGCCCGCAAACAGGGACTACAACCCAGGATTTGCAGCGGCACTGATGCTGAAAGACCTGAAATTGTCCCAGGAAGCCGCGCATGGTGCGGGTGCTGTAACGCCGCTTGGTGCCGAAGCAGCCCAGCTCTATGCCTTATTCAACGCCCAGGGACATGGCGGGGTCGATTTCTCCGGCATAATTAATTTTCTCAGGGGTAACCCAGCGTAACCCCCGGATTTGCCGGGTTTTTCCGGTTTCCTTGGGTGGAAAAAGTGCAAATTTAGATTTGCTTAAGCTCTCGATAACTCCGCGGTAACGATGTCCCTATAAAACGGACTGCGAGGCGGACATATCTCATCCGCCCGGCGCTCCGGATCAGGTCTCGCGTACCGGAGCCCGTAAGTTCGACAAGTGCCATAAGTTTCGCAAAGTGTTTGCGTAGCGAAGCGCCATGCGTATCTGGCAAAGCCGCGTTCCTGATGGAGCGCGGTTTTTGCATTTTGCCCTGCAGCACGTTTTGAGACATCGATAAACCCGGAAACTGTACTCCGGGATGCCTCACATGCGCCCGCGGGCGCCTTCCGGATCATAGGGCGAGTCGGCGATCACCTTGGCCGCGCGGCGCTCGCCGAGGATGGACACCTCGAGTTCGGTGCCGGGCGACACAAGTGCCAGGGGCAACAGCGCAAGTGCGATGTCGTGACCGAAAGTGTAGGAGTAGCCCGCCGAGGTGATGTGGCCGACGAGCTCGCCTTCGCGGTAGACGCCCTCGAAGGCGAACGCGCTCGCACCATCCGTATCGATCGACAACGTGGCGATCCGGCGTGTCACCTGCTTCTGTTTTGCGACCAGTGCCGCGCGGCCGATGAAGTCCCCTTTGTCGAGGCTGATGAATCGGTCGAGGCCGCTTTCCCAGGCTGACAATTCGGGGTTCATGTCGCGATACATGGCGCGGTAGGATTTATCGAGACGAAGCGATTCCAGCGCTCGAAGTCCAGCCAGCCTCAGCCCGTGTGCCTCTCCCGATGCCAGGAGCGCATCCAGCAAATGCCGCTGATAGCAGAGAGGATGATAGAGTTCCCATCCCAGTTCGCCCGAATAGTTGACGCGCAGGAGCCGTACGTCGCTGGCCATACCGACGGTGCCGGACTGCACGCTGAACCATGGAAAGGCTTCATTGGAGAGGTCGATCTCCGTCAGCGGCTGCAATATGTCGCGCGCCTTCGGCCCAACCACCGTGAAGCTGCCGCGATCCTCCGTGACGTTGCGCAGATGCACGCTGCCGTCCTTCGGCAACAGCCGGCTGAGATCGTCAAGGTTCCAGCGCTCGGCGCGCGGCGTCGATATGAGATAGAACAGCTCGCTCTGCAGCCGCGCCACCACATATTCGGCCTGCACGCAGCCGGCCGGCGTCAGGTGATGGGCAAGAGCTACGCGACCGGGACGAGGCAGCCTGTTGGCCAGGATTCCGTCGAGCCAGTCCTTGGCGCCCGGCCCGCTAACCTCGAATTTGGTCATGGGAGTCATCTCGACCAGCCCAGCGGCCTGGCGGACAGCCTGCACCTCCGCGGCGACGTGGTTCCCTTTGGGGGTCCAGCGCCAGCTGTAGACATTGCGCGCTTCGACACCGGCAGGCGCAAACCAGCTCGGCATCTCCCAGCCGTTCAACACATCCCACACCGCGCCGAGCTGGCTTAGACGGTCATAGGAAGGGGCCGTTTTCTGCGGTCGCGCCGCCGGCATGTCCTGGCCTGGATAGTGCTGTACGGCGTGGGTGCCCCAGGCCTCCCGGACCTTTGCCCGGGTCCAGTTCTTGTTGGCATATCGGCCGAACCTGCGGGGGTCCAGCTCCGCCGTGTCGATGCTGTTGCCACCCTCCACGATCCGTTCGGAGAGGTAATAGCCAATCGCACCACCCCAAAGGATGCCTCCCGGCACCCCTTCGGCGAGCCAGACATTCTCCAGGCCCCACGCCTGCCCCATCAGCGGCAGTTCATCGGCCGTCATCTGGAAAGGTCCTCGCACATTCCGCTTGATGCCGGCGCGTCCGAGCGCGGGGACCAGTTCGGTCGCACGTTCCCAGTTCCAGGACACGGCATCGAAATCCTCATCGAGCAGATCGGCGCCGAACCATTCCGGGACGCCGTTTTCAGCGAACAGCTTGAGCTGCTCGGTGCGCTCGTAGGGACCGAACATCAGCCCGTCGCCTTCTTCGCGCAGATAGCCCTCGTAACCCTCGTCCCTGAGGATCGGCATTTCCGGAAGACCAAGCCGCTTGCGTTCCACAATTTCGGGAACCGCCTCGGTGATCCAGTACTGATGCAGGATCGGGATCGCGGGAATGTCCAGGCCCAGCATGGCGCCGGTCTGGCGGGCGTAATTGCCTGTTGCAAGGATGACATGTTCACAGACGATCTCGCCGCGTGAGGTCTTGACCCTCCACTCGCCGCTCGGCATGCGTTCAAAGCCCACAACCTCGGTATCGAGATGGATCGTCGCGCCGAGGTCGCGTGCACCCTTGGCCATGGCCTGGGTGACATCGGCGGGTGCGATGTGGCCGTCATCGGGATGATAGAGGGCACCCAGCATGCTGTTGTTGTCGAGCAGCGGCCAGATTTCTCGCGCTTCCGCGGGCGATACGATCCGGGCCCGCACACCCTGGACCTCGGCGACGTCCATGTAGCTTCTGTACTCGTCCAGCCTGTCGCGCGTGTTGGCAATGCGCAGCTGGCCGCATTTGTGCCAGCCGACGTTCTGGCCCGTCTCCGCCTCCAGCCCCTCATAGATTTCGATCGACCTGGCGATCATGCGGCCGACATTGCGGCTGCGCGCGTAAGAAGGGATGAGCCCCGCGGCATGCCATGTCGACCCGGCCGTAAGCTGCGTTCGCTCCAGCAATGCCACATCGGTCCAGCCGCGCTTTGCCAGGCCGTAGAGAATGCCGGCACCCACACAGCCGCCACCAACCACGACCGCACGAAAGGAACTCACCATATGCGCGTGCCCTTGTATGAAATTGCCACCGGTCCACATGAACGCATGCGCATACTGTCAGACAGCATCCGGCTTTTCAGCATATTTCCTTGTCTGGAACGCAGCAGTGGTCACCCGACTGTTGGGCCACAAAGCCGGCCGAACTGTCAGCCTTCGCGCCCGCGTTTAGGCTGCTTCTTTGCGTTTGCCCCGCTATATTCCGATTGCAGCATTCGGGATCGGGACATGATCTTCGTTGATCAGCACGATCGGCGCATCGGTTCCCTCGACCCTGACGACCAGCAGGCGCAGGCTCCATGTGCCGGCTGTCCGGACAGCGGTCGAATAGGCCGTGCCCTTGCCCTTGGCGCCGTGGACCGGAATGCCGAACTGGGCGTCGCCGGCCCCATTTGCATTGACGTTGAGATGGCCGCCGACCCAGAAACTGTCGGTCAAATCATCACCCAACGCCGCCTTGACGCGGTCGTCGGCGCGAAGCCTGTCCATCGTCATGTGATAGGCATCGCTGCCTTTCAGGACGTAGGGAATGCTGCCGACCACCGTCGCGCAGCCGCCAATCCCGACCACCCAGACGGCAAGGCCGGCGATTGCCCAGTTGCGTTGCGTCTTGCGAAACTGTTCCGCGTCGCGCCAGGCGCGGTTCTGCCAGGCCCAGCGGCTGCCGCGCGCGCCCAGCACGATGATCATGATGATGTTGACGACAGGGATCAGCGCCAGTAACGCGATGAAAGTGCTGTTGCCGATGCCCCAGATCCAGTTGAGGAAGAAAGCGCCCCAGTTCCAGCGGTCGAGTTCGGCTGGAATTTCAGCCGGCTGGTTGAGCGGTTGTCCGGCCATCGTGTCCCCCATCGGTGACGTACCGACTGATTCTAGCGCGTGAGCCCGTCAATGCGCAAAATCAAAGTTCTGCAACTTCTGTCAGGTCTTGTTGGATAGCCGGCGAAAATTCGCTTTCACGGCACGGCTTGCCGGCTTCAGCGCGGCGCTGATCGAGCGCTCCGTCGCGACCCCGTTGAACAGCGACGGCGTGCGGCCGGAAAAGATTTCCGGCCAGAACCGCGATGCCGATTGCAGGAAGGACATTTGCGCCGCAAACACGCCTTCGGCCATAGCGGCGGTCTTCTCGTTTACCGCACGCGCGGTCTCCGTGCTCCAAGGCTGGCTGCTCCCGCCATCCATGGCCATCAACGGCAGCCGCATCATCGCCACCAGCGGCGCCAGCATCAGGTCGCCGCCGATGATCGCCGCTTCTTGCGTCCGTCGGCTCTTGCCGGTCTTTCTCATGGAAACAAAACCCCTTGTCGCGGCCGAATCAGCCGCAGCCCCACACACTACGCGCTTGTGGTGGAATTCGTTCGCTCCCCGCGTCAGCATGGCCTCAAGGCTGGGCGCTCCCGCCGAGGAGCGCCCAGCCGAGGGGTCGAGTTCTACCGCTTGCGCAGGTCGGCTTGCGCCAGATCCAGCGCCTTCGAGATGCGGTCGCAGGCCATATCGATCGTATCACGGGTCCAGATCAGCGGCGGCGACAGGATCATCGTGTCGCCGGTAGCGCGCAGCATCATGCCGTGCGCGATGGCATGATCGCGCACGGTCACCGCCGCACTTCCAGCCGGCAGGAACCGCTCCTTGGTCGCCTTGTCCTTGACGATCTCGATTGCGCCCATCAGTCCGATCGAACGCACCTCGCCGACCAGATCATGCCCGGCAATGCGCTCCTGCAACGCCTTGGCGAAGTAAGGGCCGGTATCGTTCCGGACGCGATCGACCAGCCCTTCCCGCTCGATGATCTCGAGGTTCTTCAGCGCCACGGCGCAGGCCACCGGATGCCCGGAATAGGTGTAACCGTGATTGAACTCGCCGCCCTTCTCGACCAGCGTCGAGGCGATGCGGTCGCCGACCAGCAATGCCGACAACGGCTGATAGCCCGATGTCAGCGCCTTGGCCGTGGTGATCGTGTCGGGCTCGATGCCGAGCGTCTGGGCAGCGAACCACTCGCCGGTGCGGCCATAGCCGGTGATGACCTCGTCCAGCATCAGCAGGACATCGTATTTGCGGCAGATGCGCTGCACTTCCGGCC
>NZ_RZTF01000277.1:0-221 GCF_004023175.1 Mesorhizobium sp. M7A.F.Ca.MR.362.00.0.0 | reverse complement strand
CTTCCGGCCAGTAGCTCGCCGGCGGTATCTTCACGCCGCCCGCCCCCATGACCGGCTCGCCGATAAAGGCGGCAACCTTGTCGGCGCCGGCTTCGAGGATCGCCTCCTCGACAGCCCCGGCCGCGCGCAGGCCGAAATCATGGTCGCTCTCTCCCGGCAGCGCCAGTTCATAGGCGTAGGGCATCATCACATGGACGATGTTGGGCACCGCACCGTTGAGC
>NZ_RZTF01000276.1:0-8860 GCF_004023175.1 Mesorhizobium sp. M7A.F.Ca.MR.362.00.0.0 | reverse complement strand
GGCCTCTCCCATCCGCTGTCCTAGCGAAGATGAGGGGCGACGCCGACGTCGGTTAAGGCTTGTGGATGAACGCGGCGCCGAGAATGGGACCGGGCATGCCGTCCTTGCCGACCGACTGCAGCAGCACGGCGCAGCCGCCCTTTTTGGCAATCTCGCTCATCGGCAGTTCGTAGCGTTGTGCCTTGCCATGCCACATGCCGGCGGTCTGTATCCCGGTGACGGCGTTCCAGTAGGTCATCTTGCGGCCGGTGTTCTCGCCCTCGCCGACCTTGACCGTCTGCGGCGGGTCGAAATAGACGATGACGACATGGGCGTCGCTGGGGCCGTTGCCGGCATCGCCAGCGTCGATCGTCACACGGTCGCTGGTGCGGCTGACCTTGACGGCGACGCGCATGCCTTCGCCGCTCTTGGCCATGCGGGCGAGCGCGCCATCGACCTCGCCGCGGCTGGCGCCGTTGACGTGGACACGGCCATTGATAACGGCCTGCGGCGTATAGACGGAGCGGCTGCCGAAGGCGCGCATGTAGTCGTATTGCCGCTCGGTGTTCTCCTTGCGGCCCAGCGTATCCTGCCAGCCGAGATAGTCCCAATAGTCGACGTGATAGGCGAGCGCGACGATATCTTCCTTGGCGGCAAGTTCGGAGAATAGCGTATCGGCCGGCGGGCAGGAACTGCAGCCCTGGCTGGTGAACAGTTCGACCACGCCCAATGGCCTGTCGATCTGGGGCCTGTCGATCTGGACCCGGTCGGCATGGGCGCGATCGGATTCGCCGGCATGCCCGGCGCCGGCAGACGCCGAGAAGGCCAGCGCAAGAGCTGCCAGCCACAATGATTTTCGCGAGGCCATGGCCATTCCGATTCCCGCCGGTGGTGCCGGCTTTATCTTGATTGCTAAAATATGTGGCAGAACCGGAAGTCAACGGGAAGTCACGTTGCGGTGAAATTTTGCCATTGCAGCCGACCGCAACCCCGCAATAGGAAGGATCTGCGCTTCAGGATAGAAACCGATTCGGGCGACAATCACGATGTGGCAAACGTTTTTGGCGCCAGTCGACCTCTATTGCGAGCGGACCGGCCCGGAATTCTGGTCCGAACCGGTAAACGCCCTGACCAACCTCGCCTTCATCGCCGCCGGCCTGTGGGGCGTGCGCGAGGTGCGAAGGCTGGGCACCGGCGCCTTCGCCGAGGTGCTGGCCTGGTGGGTGGTGGCGATCGGCATCGGCTCGACGATCTTCCACACCTTTGCCACCAAGGGCACGGTCTGGGCCGACGTGCTGCCGATCGCCGGCTTCACGCTGGCCTACACGCTGTTCAATTTACGCCGCTTCCTCGGCATGCGATGGGGCAAGGCCATTGCCATCTTCATCGCCTTCTATGTGCTTGCCGGGGCGATAACCCTGGCCGTGCCGGACTGGCTGCGCCAGGCGTCGAACGGTACGACGGGCTATCTGCCGCCGTTCCTGGCGCTCGCCTTCTTCGGTGTCTGGGTGACGGTGAGCGGCAATCGCGCCGGCTGGTATAATCTGGCGGGATCGGCGATCTTCGTCGTGTCCGTCATCTGCCGGATGATCGATCCGGTGATCTGCGGCAGCTTTCCTCTCGGAACGCACTTCCTCTGGCACATCCTCAACGGCGTGATGCTCGGCGTGCTTTTGGCGGCAGCGGCGCGGTTTGGGAAGCCTAAGGTAGGCAGTAGGCAGTAGGCAGTAGGCAGTAGGCAGTAGGCAGTAGGGGTCTCTATTCCCTACTGCCTAGTCCCCTATTCCCTAAGCTGCAAGATCGCGCAGCACGTATTGCAGGATGCCGCCGTTCTTGAAGTAATCGAGCTCATCCAGCGTATCGATGCGGCAGATGATCGGCACGTTCTTCACCGTGCCGTCGCCATAGGTGACCTTGGCGATCATCGTCTGGCGCGGTTTGATGGTGCTCAAGCCGTCGATCTCGACCAGCTCGTCTCCCTTGAGGTTGAGCGATGCCCATGAGGTGCCTTCCTCGAAGACGAAGGGAATGACGCCCATGCCGACCAGGTTCGAGCGATGGATGCGCTCGAAGGACTGGGCGATGACCGCGCGGACACCAAGGAGATTGGTTCCCTTGGCCGCCCAGTCGCGCGACGAGCCGTTGCCGTATTCGACGCCGGCGAAGACAACCAGCGGCACGCCTTCCCTTTTGTATTCCATCGCCGCGTCGTAGATCGATTCCTCTTCCTTGGACGGGTAGTGGATGGTGTAGCCGCCCTCGCGGCCATTCTCGCCCAGCATGTGGTTGCGGATGCGGATGTTGGCGAAGGTGCCGCGCATCATCACCTCGTGGTTGCCGCGCCGCGTGCCGTACTGGTTGAAGTCGGCGACGCCGACGCCGTGGTCGGTGAGGTATTTGCCGGCCGGCGAGGCCGCCTTGATCGATCCGGCCGGCGAAATGTGGTCGGTGGTGATCTTGTCGCCGAACAGGCCGAGCACGCGGGCGCCCTTGATATCGCCGATCTTGCCGAAACCTGACGTCATGCCGGCGAAATAGGGCGGGTTCTGCACATAGGTCGAGTTGTCGTCCCACGCATAGGTCTGGCCTTCCGGCGCCTTGACGTTCTGCCAGTACTCGTCGCCTTTGAAGACATCGGCATATTTGCGGGCGAACAGCTCGCGGGTGACGTTCTTCTCGATGAACTCCTGGATTTCGGCCGAGCTCGGCCAGATATCCTTGAGGTAGACCGGCTCGCCGTTCTTGTCCTCGCCTAGCGGCTCGGTGGTCAGGTCCTTTGTGACGGTGCCGGCCAGCGCATGCGCGACGACCAGCGGCGGCGACGCCAGATAGTTGGCCTGTACGTCGGGCGAGACGCGGCCTTCGAAGTTGCGGTTGCCGGACAAAACCGCGGCAGCGATCAGGCCCTTGTCGTTGATGGTCTTCGAGATCGGCGCCGGCAGCGGCCCGGAATTGCCGATGCAGGTGGTGCAGCCGAAGCCGACCAGGTTGAAGCCGATCTGATCGAGTTCCTTCTGCAGGCCGGATTTCTCCAGATACTCGGCCACCACCTGGCTGCCCGGCGCCAGCGAGGTCTTCACCCACGGCTTCTGTTTCAAACCGAGGCGGTTGGCGTTGCGGGCCAGGAGGCCGGCGCCGATCAGCACGCTCGGGTTCGAGGTGTTGGTGCACGAAGTGATGGCGGCAATGACGACATCGCCGTGACCGAGATCATGGTCGGTGCCTTCGACGGCGTAGCGCTTGGAGATTTCGGCGGCCTTCTTGTATTCGGTCTCCATCGCCTTGGCGAAACCTTCCGGAATGCCTTCAAGGGCGACGCGGCCCTCGGGCCGCTTGGGTCCGGCCATCGACGGCACGACGGAGCCAAGTTCCAGCTCGAGCAGATCGGTGAACACCGGATCGGTCGAGCCGGTCTCACGCCACATTCCTTGAGCTTTGGCATAGGCCTCGACCAGCGCGATGCGGTCCTCGCTGCGGCCGGACATTGTGAGATAGCGGATGGTTTCCGAGTCGACCGGGAAGAAGCCGCAGGTGGCGCCATATTCGGGCGCCATGTTGCCGATGGTGGCGCGGTCGGCCAGCGTCATGTTGGAGAGGCCCGGCCCGAAGAACTCGACGAACTTGCCGACGACGCCCTTCTTGCGCAGCATCTGGGTGACGGTGAGCACGAGGTCGGTGGCGGTGACGCCCTCTTTGAGCTTGCCGGTGAGGCGGAAGCCGATCACCTCAGGCAAAAGCATGGAGACAGGCTGGCCGAGCATGGCCGCCTCGGCCTCGATGCCGCCGACGCCCCAGCCGAGCACGCCAAGGCCATTGATCATGGTGGTGTGCGAATCGGTGCCGACGCAGGTGTCGGGATAGGCTGTCGTTTCGCCGTCCTCGGTGTTGGTCCACACCACCTGGCCGAGATATTCGAGGTTGACCTGATGGCAGATGCCGGTGCCGGGCGGCACGACGCGGAAGTTGCGGAATGCCTGCTGGCCCCATTTCAGGAATTTGTAGCGCTCCTCGTTGCGCTCATATTCCAGCTCGACATTGCGGGCGAAGGCCATCGGCGTGCCGAATTCGTCGACGATGACGGAATGGTCGATGACGAGGTCGACCGGCACCAGCGGGTTGATCTTCTGCGGATCGCCGCCGAGCGAGGCCATGGCGTCGCGCATCGCGGCAAGGTCGACCACGGCCGGAACGCCGGTGAAATCCTGCATCAGCACGCGGGCCGGGCGATAGGCGATCTCGACGCCGGCGGTGCCCTTGTCGGTCAGCCAGCCGGCCACCGCCTGGATCGATTCCTTGGTGACGGAGCGGCCGTCTTCGTTGCGCAGCAGGTTTTCCAGCAGCACCTTCATCGAATAGGGCAGCTGCGAGATGCCGGTGAGGCCGTTCTTCTCGGCCTCTATGAGGTCGAAATAGGCATACTCCGCGCCGCCTGCGGTCAGCGTGCGGCGGCAATTGAAACTGTCGAGGGATTTTGACACGTGCGATCCTTGTCTGTTCAGCCTGAAAGGGAACGGACGCCGATGGCATGCAATCACGCGCAAAGGTGCGGGTACGGCCATTTCCGCTGTCCGTTCCCAAGCAACCCGAGCCGTTCAAGGCGGCGCGTGCGCTGGTTCGGCGCTAATTCTGTTCCCGTGCCGACCGCTGGCACGGATGCACCGCATATAGAGAATTTTCTGGAATAGTTCTAGACAGTTGGAAAGCAAATTTGTGCGATGCGGCAGCGGCCGCGACACATGGTTTCAGGGCAGGCGAGGAATGCGGCTGATCGCCGAAAATCTGGGCGGCGAGCGAGGCGGCGAGGCGGTGTTTTCCGGAATCGATTTTGCCTTGGAGGAGTGTCGGGCGCTCATCGTCACCGGGCCGAACGGATCGGGCAAGTCGACCTTGCTGCGGGTCATCGCCGGGCTGCTGCCGGTGGCGCAAGGCAGCGTGAGGATCGAGGGCGTCATGAAGATTGAAGACGGGGGCGAAGCGTTCCCGTCAATCGCGTCGGCCTGTCACTACCTTGGCCACCAGAACGCAATGAAACCGGCGCTCAGCGTGGCGGAGAATTTGCACTTCTGGCGCGACTTCAACGGCGACGGACAGCTCGGCGTCGAAGAGGCGCTGGAAACGGTCGGGCTCGATGGCATCGGCCACCTGCCGTTCGGCTATCTATCGACCGGGCAACGGCGCCGGGCGGCGATCGCCAAGCTTCTGGTCAGCCACCGGCCATTGTGGTTGCTGGATGAGCCGACAGCAGGGCTGGACAAGGCGTCGGAGGCGCGGTTTGCGGGGTTGATGGCCAAGCATTGCACGGATGGCGGGATGATTGTCGCGGCGACGCATCTGCCGCTGGGGATCGAGGGGATGGAGTTGAGGATGGGGGAAACGGGTTGATGATGGCGCGCGAGCATCTCATACCATGCTAGCGCTCTTCCTGCGCGACATCCGCCTCAACATCCGTGCCGGCGGCGGGGCGCTGACCGGGGTCATCTTCTTCCTCGCCGTCATCGCCACCATCCCGTTCGGAGTAGGGCCAGACCTGAAGCTGCTGGCCCGCATCGGACCGGCCATCCTGTGGATCGGCGCGCTGCTGTCCTGCCTGCTCGGGCTCGACCGGTTGTTCCAGGCCGATCGCGAGGACGGCTCGCTCGATCTCCTGGTGCTCGGCAATGATCGCCATATGCTGGCCGTGACGGTGCTGGTGAAATGCCTGGCGCATTGGGCGGGGAGCGTGCTGCCGCTGGTCATCGCGGCTCCTTTGCTCGGCCTGTTCATGAACATGGAGCCGCTAGGCATCGGCGCCACGGCGCTGACGCTGCTGGTCGGGACGCCGGCGATCACGTTCATCGGCGCCGCCGGTGCGGCGGTCGCGGTGGCGCTGCCGCGTGGCGGGCTGCTGATCTCGGTGCTGGTGCTGCCGCTGACCATTCCGGTGCTGATCTTCGGCGTTTCGGCAAGCTATGGAGCGACCGCCAATCCCGATCCGTTTCTGCAGCCCTTCCTCATTCTTGCCGCGCTGACCCTGTTTCTTGGCGTGCTGGGCCCGGTCTCGGCGGCGCTGGCGCTGCGGCATGGAACGGATTGACGCGGCGTATGACTGCGGCGCGGCGGCCGATTGCGAAGCCGACGGAGCGAGGCTAAGGGAAAGGCATGTCTAGACTGGGCGACATGATCGGCTTGGAAGCCCCCACTTCAGCGAGGCCCGTCGCATGAGCGCGCATGCACTCTACGTGACCGCCGCCTATGGCATCACCGCCGTGGTGCTGGCCGGATTGATCGGCTGGATCCTGCTCGACCAGCGGGCGCGCAAGCGCGAACTCGCCGAACTGGAGGCATCCGGCGTGCGGCGGCGCTCCGACAAGGCCGCAAAGCCATGAGCACCGAAACGGAAACGCCGCCCCCACGCACTCGTCGCCTGTTCGTGCTGTTGCCGTTGCTGATCTTCCTCGGCCTGGCCGGACTGTTCCTGTCGCAGCTGCTGTCGGGGCGCGATGCTTCGGAAGTGCCGTCGGCCCTGATCGGCCTGCCTGCGCCGCAAACCAGCCTGCCTGCGCTGGAGGGGTCCAACCTGCCGGGGCTCGATTCGAAAACCTTCGCCGGCAAGGTCACATTGGTCAACGTCTTCGCGTCGTGGTGCGCGCCATGCCGCGAAGAGCACCCGGTGCTTCTGGCGCTGTCGCAGGATAAGCGTTTCACCATGGCGGCGCTGAACTACAAGGACCGGCCGGAAAATGCACGCCGGTTCCTCGGTGATCTCGGCAATCCGTTCCAGGCGATAGGGGTCGACGAAGCGGGCCGCGCGGCGATCGACTGGGGCGTCTACGGCGTGCCGGAGACCTTCGTCATCGGCAAGGACGGCAAGATCGCCTACAAGCATGTCGGCCCGCTGACGCCCGAGACGGCGAGGGATCTCTTGCTGCCACAGATCGACAAGGCGCTGGCGGCACGTTGATATTCAGGTGATGCCGGCCTGCAAACGGCGGCTTCCTGCGCTTCCGGTGCTCACGTACTTAAGTACGCTCCGCTCCGGTTCTCGGAAACCACCGTTTTCGTCTCGGCCTGACCTGAATCTCAACGCACCTTGGCGGTGCGTCTTATCGGACTCGAGATCAGCCGTAGATCTGCTTGTGGATCTGGTAGAGCATTTCCGAGCGGTCGGCGCGCATGTCGGCCAGATCGCGGCTGGAAAAGCTGTCGATTTCGGCGACAAGGCGGTTGTAGTGCTTGCGCTTGGCAATGCTGTTGCGAGCGCGGGTCATGAGACTGTCGAGGATCATAGCAAGGTTCCTTTTTTGGCGCCGCGTTTCGGCGGCGGTTTCTTCCTCCCTTGATCGATACGAAGCATGACATAGTAATGGTGCATTGCAAAAAGAAGATGTTGCAATGCACCATTGCGCTGGACGCATAGCCGGTTAATACGGCGCTAACGTCATGCACAGAGCCGGCAAGCGATCTTTTGCATGACACTGTGCGTACCCACATTGCCTTCTGTCCCTCCGGCTGGCTTGATCCGGGTGTCATTGATGCCGGGAGGAAAAGCATGGCGGCCGCAGACTATTATGAAATTCTCGATCCGCGCTTCGCGCGCCTGTTCAACGGCAACGCGCAGGTCGAGAAGCTGTTCACCGGATGCCAGTGGGCGGAGGGGCCGGCCTGGTTCGCCGCCGGCCGCTATGTCATCTGGTCCGACATCCCCAACAACCGCATGCTGCGCTATGACGAGACCGACGGCAATGTCAGCGTCTTCCGCCAGCCGTCCGGCAATTCGAACGGCAACAGCGTCGACCGGCAGGGCCGGCTGATCACCTGCGAGCATTCGGGCCGCCGTGTCAGCCGCACCGAGTTCGACGGCTCGGTCACCACGATCGCGTCCAAATGGAAGGGCAAGCGGCTGAATTCGCCCAACGACGCGGTGGTGAAATCCGACGGCTCGATCTGGTTCACCGATCCGAGCTACGGCATCGATACGGATTATGAGGGCGACAGGGCCGAGAGCGAAATCGGCGCCTGCCATGTCTATCGGGTCGATCCCGGCACGGGCGAGGTCGAAGCCGTCATCACCGACATGGTCCGGCCTAACGGCCTGGCCTTCTCGCTCGACGAGAGCAAGCTTTATGTCGTCGATACCGGCCGCACGCATGGCGCACAGAATCCGGCACATATGCGGGTGTTCAATGTCGGCAAGGGCGGCAAGAAGGTTTCGGGCGAGAAAATCTTCGCCGACTGCACGGCCGGCCTGTTCGACGGCTTCAGGCTCGACGAGGACGGCCGCATCTGGACGAGTGCCGCCGACGGCATCCATTGCTACGATCCGGACGGCACGCTGATCGGCAAGGTCAAGGTGCCGGAAGTCACCGCCAACTGCGTGTTCGGCGGCAACAAGCTGAATTGCCTCTATATCGCCGGCACCACGTCGCTCTACATGGTGCGGCTGATGGTCAACGGCGCCAAGACATACTGAGACTGGAGCACTGGCTGAGACTGGAGCACTGGCGGCCGTTCGCGAGCACGAACATCCCGGGAGGACAAAATGCCATTCGTCAACATCCGCATCGTCAAGGAAGTGATATCAGCCGATCCGGCAGGCAAGAAGGCGGACATCGCCAAAAAGGTGACGGCGGCCATCATGGACGCCACCGGGCTGAGCAACGACGATGTCTGGGTGGTTTTTGAAGAGGTCAACGCGCGCGATTGGTACGTTGGGAAGACTGATGTGGAGACGCTGCGAAGCAAGAAGTAGTTCGAAGGCGTGGCTGGACGTTGGAGATTGGCGAAAACCTTTCCTCTTCGTCATCCTAGGGCGAAGCAGTCGCGAAGCGACGTCGCGGAGACCCTAGGATCCATGCCGCGACTTTCAAGCAGAGCGCAACGGTGAAATTCCATTCCTGTCTCT
>NZ_RZTF01000275.1:0-8879 GCF_004023175.1 Mesorhizobium sp. M7A.F.Ca.MR.362.00.0.0 | reverse complement strand
CTGCCGATGTTCCACTGCAATGGCTGGTGCTTTCCCTGGACGCTTGCCGTCCAGGCCGGCACCCATGTCTGCCTGCGCTGGGTGCGGCCGAAGCCGGTCTACGATGCGATTGCCGATCACGGCGTTACCCATCTGTGCGGCGCCCCGGTCGTCATGTCGGTGCTGATCAATGCCAGGGAGGAGGACAAGCGCGAATTCCCGCAGACTGTCACCTTCAACACCGCGGCAGCTCCGCCACCGGAAGCGGTGCTGTCGGGGATGGCCGATGCCGGCTTTGCCGTCACCCACCTCTACGGCCTGACCGAGACCTATGGTCCGGCGGTCGTCAACGAATGGCATGGCGCCTGGGATGATCTCGAAAAGGGCGAGCGCAGTGCCAGGAAGGCGCGGCAGGGCGTGCGCTATGCGGCGCTCGAAGGCCTGACCGTCATGGACCCCGAGACGATGCGGACCACACCGGCCGATGGTGAGACCATCGGCGAGGTCATGTTCCGCGGCAACATCGTCATGAAAGGCTATTTGAAGAACCGCAAGGCGAGCGACGAGGCCTTCGCCGGCGGCTGGTTCCACTCCGGCGATCTCGGCGTCATGCACCCCGATGGCTACATCCAGCTCAAGGACCGCTCCAAGGACATCATCATCTCCGGTGGCGAGAACATTTCCTCTATCGAGGTCGAGGACGCGCTCTACAAGCACCCGTCGGTTGCCTCTTGCGGCGTCGTCGCCAGGCCCGACGACAAATGGGGCGAGGTGCCTGTTGCCTATGTCGAGCTGAAGCCCGGCAAGGCCGCGACCGAAGCCGAGATCATCGATCACTGCCGCGCGCTGCTTGCCCGGTTCAAGGTGCCGAAGGCGGTCATCTTCGCCGAAATCCCGAAGACCTCGACCGGCAAGATCCAGAAATTCCGGTTGCGCGAGATGGCGAGGGGGACTTAAGCCTCGTCGCTGCTCTCCTCCAGTTACGACCTTTGCGATTGGGCAAAGCCTCCGCGACTTTCGTCGGTTCCCTGTCACCATCTGTCACCAGTCGTACGTGTACACCGAATCCGCATTGACAGGTCGCTCTTTTCAATTTACGAATGACGAAAATCGAAATTCATCACTCGTAAATCGATAGAGGATCATGTCCGAAGCCGCCACCATAGTCGCCGAAGCCGCCCGACAGGAAAATGTAACGCGCATTCTCGATTGCGCCGAGCGCCTGTTCCGGCACTATGGCTACGGCAAGACCAATGTCGCCGACATCGCGCGTGAGCTCGGCATGTCGCCCGCCAACATCTACCGTTTCTTCGCCTCCAAGGTCGAAATCCACCAGGCCGTCTGCGGCCGTATGCTCGGCGCCAGCTACAAGATGGCCTACGAGATTTCGCGCCTGCCGGTCAGCGCCGAGGAGCGGCTTAGGCGTTACGTGCATGCGCAATACAAGATGACGATGGAGGTCATGCTCGACGACCAGAAGGTCCACGAGATGGTCATCGTCGCCCTCGAACGGGACTGGGGTGTGATCGACAAGCATGTCGACAGCATCCACGACCTGTTTGCGGAGGTGATCCGCGACGGCATCGAGGCCGGTGAGTTCAGACAACAGGACCCGGTGACCGCGTCGCGCTGCTTCGGTGCCGCAACGGTCATCCTGTGCCATCCGCAAATGGTTGCGCAGTGCCTTGCCAAGACCAACCGGGCGATGCCCGACGATCTGATCGACTATGCGATCAGAGCTCTGAAGTAATAGCCCCCGCCAGCCGGTTGTCGACCATTCATCTCCAGTCGGAGTACCAAGATGTCTTTGTCCAATTTCATCCTTCGCAAGCTGCCAGTTGCCGGCCTGATCGTCGCCACTCTCGGGCTTGCCGGCTGCAGCCAGGAAAAAGCCGAAGTCAAGGATATCATCCGTCCCGTCAAGGTTGTCGAGATCGCGAAGGTGCACGACACCCGCACGCTCTCCTATTCCGGCTCGGTGCGAGCCCGCACCGAGAGCGCTTTGGCGTTCCGCGTCAATGGCAAGATCACCGAGCGCCTCGTCGATATCGGCCAGCATGTGGCCGCGGGCGATGTGCTCGCCCGCATCGATCCCATTGACTACGACCTCTCGGTCAAGAGCGCGCAGGCAGCGCTCGATGCCGCCGAGCGGCAGGTCGAGACCGTGGAGCTTGCCCGCAAGCGAGCCGAGCAGCTTTTTGCCAAGAATTTTGCCCCGAAATCACAGCTCGAACAGGCGACCTTGACCTATGACCAAGCGGTCGCCACGCGTGCTTCCGCCCTTTCGACACTTGCACAGGCGAAGAACCAGGTCGGCTATACCGATCTCAAGGCCGACAGGGATGGCATCGTCACCACGGTCAGTGCCGACGTCGGTCAGGTCGTCGGTTCCGGTACGCCGGTTGTCACTGTCGCCGTCGACGGCGAGAAGGAAGTGCTGATCGCCGTCCCCGAAATGGAAATCGCCGAATTCAGGCCGGGCAAGGCAGTCAAGGCGGGTTTCTGGTCCGACGATGCGCTGGCGCTCGATGGCAAGGTCCGCGAAGTCGCCGGTAGCGCCGATCCGCAGTCACGCACCTTTGCCGTCCGCGTCAGCCTGCCAAACGATCCGCGTGTGCTGCTCGGCATGACCGCCAGCATCGAAGCCTCGGCGGCCAATGAGCGGCAGCTGGTCTCGATCCCGCTGAGCGCATTGGCCGAGCAAGGCACCCAATCGATCGTCTGGACCGTCGATCGTGGCGCCAACACCGTTCATGCCCGTCCGATCAAGGTTGCCGAGTTCGCCGCCGATGGCGTGCGTGTCGCAGAGGGTTTGAAACCCGGCGATGTCGTGGTCGCCGCCGGCACGCAATTCATGACCGAAAACCTGAAGGTGAAGCTCGCCGGTGATGCGGCGCTGCAATCGGCATCCGCGGCAGACGGCGACGCCAAGCAGGTGCGCTGACGACAGACAACCGGCTGCGCGTTCCCGCAGTCGTTGGTTTCCGGGCGGCAGGCGCCCGACCGAGACGCTCGATTGATGTAACCCCCACATCGATCTCGCGTCCCACCGCGATGAGTGCTTCTCCGCTCGGAGAGCCTTGCCGCCCGGAAGCCACTATGAAACCTCGATTTTGTTGCGCTAGATAGATGGACCAGCGTCGATGACCAATTCCACGGAAGAGAAGCGGCCCTTCAACCTGTCGCGCTGGGCAATCGGCCATCCCGCCATTGCGCGGTTCCTGTTCGGCCTGATCATCATTTCCGGCGCGCTCGGCCTGATGCGTATGGGCCAGAAGGAAGATCCCGATTTCACCTTCCGGATCATGGTCGTCCAGGCGATCTGGCCGGGCTCCTCGATCAAGGAGATGGAAGACCAGGTCGTCAACAAGATCGAACGCAAGCTGCAGGAAACGCCGCATCTCGATTTCGTGCGCTCCTTCACCCGCGCCGGCAGCGCCATCATCACCGTGCAGATCAAGGGCGACACCAACACCGCCGAGGTGACCGACGCGTTCTACCAGGTGCGCAAGAAGGTGGGCGATATCCAGGGCGACCTGCCGCAGGGCCTGCTCGGGCCGTATTTCAACGACGAGTTCGGCGACACCTTCATCACCTTGCATTCGATCAGCGGCGACGGCTTCAGCTATCCCGAACTGAAGAAGTTCGCCATCCAGGCGCGCGACATGCTTTTGACGACGCCCGGCGTCGAGAAGGCCGTCATCATCGGCGACCAGCCGGAAAAGCTCTATATCGACGTCTCGTCCAAGGCCCTGGCCGAACGCGGCCTGACGCTGACCGATCTGCAGAATGCGATCAAGGGACAGAACAATGTCGACCCGGCCGGCTCCGTCGATACCGGCACCAACTCGGTACGCATCTCCGTCGAGGGCGATGTCGGCAAGGTCGAGGATATCCGGAACCTGCGCCTGCGCGCCGGCGGCCAGGTCACAAGGCTGGGCGACATCGCCACGGTGACCTCGGGGCTGGAAGATCCGTTCCAGCGCAAATACCGCTTCAACGGTCACGACAGCGTGCAGTTGGGCGTCGTCATGGCCAAGGGCTTCAAGGTTACCGACGTCGGCAAGGATGTCGAGGCCACCTACAAGCGCTTCGAAGAGGCGCTGCCTTACGGGGTTGCGGTCGACCAGATCTCCGACCAGCCGGGCGTCGTCACCGATGCGGTGGCCGAGTTCATGCATGCGCTTGGCGAAGCGCTGCTGATCGTGCTCGTCGTCTCGTTCCTGTCGATAGGCTGGCGTTCCGGTCTGGTCATCGCCATCGCCATCCCGCTGGTGCTGGCTGCGACCTTCGCCATCATGTACGAACTCGGCATCGACCTGCAGCGCATCTCGCTCGGCGCGCTGATCATCGCGCTCGGTCTTCTGGTCGACGACGCGATGATCGTCGTCGAGATGATGGAGCGCAAGCTGGAGGAGGGGATGGTCAAGGTCGAGGCGGCGAGTTTCGCCTATTCCTCGACCGCCTTCCCGATGCTGACCGGCACGCTGATCACCACAGCCGGCTTCATTCCGGTCGGCTTCGCGGCCTCGACCGCCGGCGAATATGTCCGCACCCTGTTCTATGTCGTCGGCATCGCGCTGATCGTCTCCTGGTTCGTCGCGGTCTATTTCACGCCATGGCTCGGCAACATGATCCTCAAGCAGCGCAAGCATGCCGGCAGCCATCACGATGTCTTCGACACGCGTTTCTACCGCCGGCTTCGTGCTACCGTCAGCTGGGCCGTGCGCCATCGCATCATCGTCCTGGTGATGACGCTGGTCACCTTCGGCACCAGCCTGTGGGCTTTCCAGTTCATTCCGCAGAACTTCTTCCCGCAATCGTCGCGGCCGGAAATCCTCGTCGACCTTTGGCTGCCGGAAGGCACCAGCATCAAGGAAGTCGAGGCGCAGGCCAAGGCGCTCGAAACCAAGATGATGGACGACAAGGACAAGCGTTTCATCGCCACCTATATCGGCGAAGGCGCGCCGCGCTTCTTCCTGCCGCTCGACCAGCAGCTGAGCAACCCCAACTTCGCCCAGCTGCTCGTCATGGCCAATGACGAACCGGCCCGCGAACGGCTGATCGTCAAGTTGCGCACCGTTCTGGCTGAAGACTTCCCATCCATCCGTGCCAAGGTCGATCGTCTGTTCCTCGGCCCGCCGACCGGCTGGCCGGTGCAGATGCGCGTCATGGGGCCGGATCGCCAGGAGGTGCGCCGCATCGCCGACCAGGTGAAGGCGAAGTTCCGTGAGGATCCGCTGCTTGGCGCCGTGCATGATGACTGGCTGGAGCCGGTTCCGGCGATGAAGCTGGTCATCGATCAGGATCGTGCCCGCGCACTCGGCGTCACCTCGCAGCGCATCCGCCAGATGCTGCAGGCGGCGATGTCCGGCGCGCCGCTCGACGACTTCCGCGACGGCGAGGAGACGGTGTCCATCGTCGCCCGCGAGCCGGATGCCAGCCGCAGCCTGCTGTCCTCGGTCGACTCGGTCTATATCCCGACCGACTTCGGTGGCTTCGTGCCGCTGTCGCAGGTTGCCAAGGTGGTGCCGGTATTGGAGCAAGGCATCGAGTGGCGCCGCGACCGTCTGCCGACCATCAGTGTGCGGGCAACGCTGCCCGACGGCGTGCAGTCCAATGACGTCGTCACCAAACTGTACAAGGACATGCAGGGCCTGCGTGACGGATTGGCGCCCGGCTATAAGGTCGAGACCCAGGGCGGTGCGGAGGATTCGGCGGAAAGCCAGGCTTCGATCGCCGCCAAGGCGCCGATCATGTTGGCCGTCATCGTCGTGCTTTTGATGATCCAGCTGCAGAACTTCGGCAAGGCGATGCTGGTGCTGGCGACCGGTCCGCTTGGCATTATCGGTGCTGCCGCGGCACTCTTGATCAGCGGCGCGCCGTTCGGCTTTGTCGCCATTCTCGGCGTCATCGCGCTGCTCGGCATTATCATGCGCAACTCGATCATCCTGGTCGACCAGATCGACCAGGACATCGCCGCGGGCATGGACCGCTACGAGGCGATCATCGGTTCGGCCGTTCGCCGTTTCCGGCCGATCACGCTGACGGCGCTGACGGCGGTGCTGGCGCTGATCCCGATCTCGCGCGGCGTCTTCTGGGGTCCGCTCGCCTACGCCATGATGGGCGGCATCCTCGTTGCCACGGTGCTGACCATCCTGGTCCTGCCTGCCGGGTATGCCCTGTTCTTCGGCCGGGAGCCGAAGAAGCGCGGGGCGGAGGGGCGGACCGACGATCTGGAACTGAGCCAGGAAGCCGAAAAGCCGCAACTGGCGCTGGCCGCCGAATAGATCGATCACGCCAGTCGAAAAGGATCGGGCTCGCCGAAGCGCGCCCGATCCTTTTCACTTTTACGAGGTCAGATGACGAAGAACCAGTTGGCGAGCAGCATCACCACCACGCCGGCGACCAGGGTCAGATAGGGCAGTATGCCCGCCTTTTTGACCGAGAGGTCGGCCCCCGTCATGCCGAGATCGGCCAGCATGTGGTCGGGGAACTTGCCCTTGTCCTGGATGTAATGGCGGAAGCAGAACACCGGGATAATCAGGGCTGCCGTGATCAGGCCGGCCCACAGCGCCATCGGATTCCAAACTTTGGCGCCCGCGCCCATGAAGATCATGTTGACATAGGCGAAGATCGCGCCGACGCCGAGCAACCAGCTCGGTGCTTTCCAAGGCCTGGCGATATGGCCGTTGTCGATGCGGTGGATCCAGCCGGCATTGAGGTTGAGGAAGTTGAAGATGATATAGCCGCAGTTCGACACGGCGAGGATGAAGAAGAAGCTCGTCGCGTCGGCAGAGGCGATGGCCAGCACGATCAGGTTGAAGACGAGATCGGTCCACATTGCCCGCGTCGGCGCGCCATGTTCGTTGACATGGCTGAGATAGCGCGGCAGCCAGCCGTCGACCGAGCCCTGGTAGAGCGTGCGTGAAGAGCCGGCCATGGCCGTCATGATGCACAGAACCAGAGCCAGGATCATCAGCATCACCAAAAGGCTGTGGATCAGTGCGCCGCCGCCGACCATGCCGGCCAGCGCGTCGGCGACACCGGAGCCGTCGACGATCGGTGTCGCCAGCATGCCGTTGAGGCCAAGCACGCCCTGGAAGGTGAACGGCACCAGGATGAACAGCAGCATGCACAAAAGGCCGGAATAGAAGATCGCCTTGAACGTGTCGGTGCCCGGGTTCTTGAACTCCGAGGTGTAGCAGACGGCGGTCTCGAAACCGTAGGTCGACCAGGCGGCGATGAACATGCCGCCAAGCACCAGCGTCCAGCCGGCGATGTTCCAGGCGCCGGGTTCGGGCGCGTAGGCTGCCGCCAGCGGCACCAGCGGCGAAAAATTCGCCCAGTTGATCTGGCCGGTGACGATCGGCACGACGCCGACGATCAGCATCGGGATGATGACCAGCAGGCCGATATATTTCTGCACATTGGCAGTGCCGAGGATGCCGCGATGCTGGATGGCGAAGATGATCAGCATCAGCACCGCGCCGATGAAGAAGGTCGCGTTGAGGGTGAACGAGACCGGCCCCAGCGTGTGGCTGTAGAGCGTCCAGTTGCGGATCACCGGCGTTGCCGCGGTGGTCACCGCCGTGATGGCGTCGGCGGCACTCGTCCCGGCATGCGCGGCGATATAGGCGACGACTTCGGGCGAGGCATCGGTGAACAGCGGCACCGGCGCCAACGCGTTGAGGATATAAGCTGCGGCGATCGAGCAGCCGAGCGACAGCACCGGCGACCAGGCGAACCAGTTGCACCACACCGACAGCGGCGCGATGAACTTGGAATAGCGCAGCCATGCGGTGGCGCCGTAGATCGACGCGCCGCCCGACTTGTTTGGAAACAGTCCGGCGATTTCGGCATAGGTGAAGGATTGCAGGAAGCCCATGATCATGGAGAAGATCCAGATCGCGAAGGCCAGCGTGCCGGTCGTGCCGGCAATGCCGCCGATCGAGAACAGGACGAGGGCAGGCACACCGCTCGCCACCCAGAAGGCGCCGCGCCAGTCGATATTTCGGTGCAACTTGCCTTCGGCAAGCGGCTCCAGGACAGTCGTTATCGTGCTCATATGTCTTTGTTCCCCATTTTGATGTTCCCCGTTCGTGACCGCCGCGGCTTCGCTAGGCTCACCATCGACGCATGCATTGATGGACTGCCGGTGTTTCCACTCAGTCGTTTTTTTTTCTTAGGAGTGAAGATTGATCCGGCGCGCTTTCACGTCAAGCGAATTGTCGCGCCGTGCACATCACGCTTGCGAAACATGTCAGCTTCACACTGGCGGGCAGGATTGTTCGGAAAAGGACCAGGGGTCTGGAAACGAAAAACCCGCCGGAGGCGGGTCGCGGCGCAAATCAGCACCATGGACGAATATGTAGCATAGCTGCCCTCAGCAGGTCAAGAAAAAATTCCTATCACAGACTGCCAGCACGGCCTCACTGTCTTGGGAGGAAGGCCGTCAGGAGCGTGGTTTGGTCTTTTGCGGATCGTAGTGGGCGAAGGCGACGACGCGCGCCGGCAGCCGCTTGGCATGGCCGTCGAGCTTGCCGATCTCAACCTCGGTGCCGACAGCCGAATGGGTGACATCGAGCCTGGCCAGAGCGATGGTCTTGTTCAGCACCGGAGAACGCATGCCCGACGTGACCACGCCGATCTGGGCGCGGCCGACATGCACGCAGTCGCCATGGCCGACGTCGACATTGGCGTCGATGTCGAGGCCGACCAGCTTCGTCTGCGGGTGCTCCTTGCGGCGGATCAGCGCCTCGCGGCCGATGAAATCGTCGGTCTTGCTCTTCAGCGGCACGGTGAAGCCGATGCCGGCCTCGAACGGATCGGTCTGGTCGGAGAATTCGTAGCCGGCGAAGATCAGCCCGGCCTCGATGCGCACCATGTCCAGCGCCTGC
>NZ_RZTF01000274.1:2379-8906 GCF_004023175.1 Mesorhizobium sp. M7A.F.Ca.MR.362.00.0.0 | reverse complement strand
CGTCGCCTTCGGCGACACCTTCTCCCACAGGGGGAGAAGGAAGATGCGGCGCTAAAGAAATCCGATGAACCGTCCGGCGAACAGCACCGAAGTCCACAGCAGTATCGAGAGCACAGCCAGGATGGCGCTGCCGGCCGGCTCGTCACCGCCTCTGGCGAAGCGCAGGAAGGTGAAAAAATTGACGCCGGCGAGAAGGATGAGCGCCATCTTGGCTAGGAAAACCGGCATAGCCGCATAGGTGCTCGCCTTGACCGAAAACAGCAGCGAGCCAGTGACGAGCGCACCCACGAATGCCGCCAAAGCGGTGCGGCGCAGCAGCGCGACGAACGCGGCGTATGGCAGCGAACGGAGGGCGCCGCATATCCTGAGGTCCATGAGAACGACGCTGGTCAGCAGCGCGCCGATCGACATGATGTGGAGCGCATTGACCACGGGGTAGGCGATGAAGGAAGCCTTCAGCCACCGCGCCAGGGCAAGTTGCTCGATGCCGGCGAAAAACTCCGTCATCTAGGCCGGCGGCACGCGGTCGGGATAGACATCATAGGTCTTGCCGTTGACGATGAGGCGCACCGCTTTCATGCGCTTTTCGCTCGCCTCGAGCGAGCGGTTGCCGATCGCGGTCACCTCGTCGCCGATTTTGGCCACCTCCTCGGTGAAGCCGGCGGCGATCGTGCGGGATGGCGGCGCCATCTCCACCCGCCAGGCCTCGCCCTCGGCGTCGACATCCAGCGTGGCGTGCGGATTGCCGATATAGATGGCCGTGATCTTGCCCCTGAGTTCGAAAAACCCGTCCTGCGTCCACGACCAGCCATGATGCGCATAGGCCGCGGTGCCGGCGGCAAGGATCACGGCCGCCGTCAGCGCGACGCTGCGAATTCCATTGAAAGGCGACCGCATCACTCGTCTCCTCGGTTCGTCCACCATGCATTCGAGAGTAGGACACGGCGCGGCAACGTCAAATCACATCGGCCAAATGACCGGAACCGCCAAGCACCCCGCTCAATCGCCGGCGTGAGCGATCCGGCCTTGCTAATGACCTCCATGCACGCCACTCTCGCCTTCCCTGCCCGCTCTTCCCCAGGCTGAAGACCGGACCCAAACCCGAAACGAGGCAAACCATGAGCAGCATGAGAGACCGTCAGGAAGGCTTCGAAAAGAAGTTCGCGATGGACGAGGATACGAAGTTCAGGGCCATGGCGCGCCGTAACAAGCTGCTCGGCCTGTGGGCCGCCGAAAAGCTCGGCAAATCCGGTGCGGATGCCGACGCCTATGCCAGGGAAGTCGTGCATGCGGATTTTGAAGAGGCCGGCGACAACGATGTCTTCCGCAAGGTCCGCGCCGATTTCGACGCGGCAGGCATCGCCCAGTCGGATGCCCAGATACGCACCGCCATGGAAGAGCTGCTGGTGACCGCGGTCGAGCAGATCAGGTCGACCTGAGCGTCGCTCAGCCTTGATCGGGATAGGGCGTGCCGTCCTTGAGGCACAGGGCCACATTGTGGTGTTGGTTTGCCAGCGGGCTGACTTCCATCGTAGCGCTCTACGGCGCCCCCCTCTGTCCTGCCGGACATCTCCCCCTCAAGGGGGGAGATTGCGCAGCCGTTACAGCTTTCGCCAATCTTCAACGTTGAAGAAGAAGAGCCGTCGGCGGAACTGCCGATCTCCCCCCTTGAGGGGGAGATGTCCGGCAGGACAGAGGGGGGCGCCAAGGAACTCGAACTATCCAGGAGCCCCATCACCGCTCACACCTTGACCAGTTGCTCCACGCGATCCTTCTCGCCAAAAATCCTGATATAGCGTTCGATCTCGTTCTCGTCGCCGGTCGCCTTGGCCGGATTGTCCGACAGCTTCACCGCCGGCCTGCCATTGGCCTCGGTGACCTTGCAGACCAGCGATATGGCGTCGAGGCTGTTGGTTTCCGTCGGCGCGCAGCCTTCGAAATCATTGGTCAGATTGGTGCCCCAGCCGAAGGACATGCGCACCTTGCCCTTGAAGTGGCGATAGGTCTCCTCGATGGTCTCGACTTCAAGCCCGTCGGAGAAGATCAGCAGTTTCTGCCGGGGATCTTTGCCCTTGTCGCGCCACCAGGACAGGATCTTTTCGCCGCCTTCGATCGGCGGCGCGCTGTCGGGGCGAAAGCCCGTCCAGTCGGCCACCCAGTCCGGCGCATCACGCAGGAACGATGCCGTGCCGAAGGCGTCGGGCAGCACGATCAAGAGATTGCCGCCATAGTAACGCTGCCAGTCCTGCAGCACCTTGTAGGGCGACTGCCTCAGCTCTTTTTCCGAGTCGGCGAGGGCGGCGAACACCATCGGCAGCTCATGTGCGTTGGTGCCGAGCGCTTCGAGGTCGTTGTCCATGGCCAGAAGCACGTTGGAGGTGCCGGTGAACGCTTCGCCGATGCCTTCCTTCAGCGCCTCGACGCACCAGCGCTGCCACAGGAAGGAATGGCGCCGGCGCGTGCCGAAGTCCGAGATGCGGATGCCGGGCAGCGCCTTCAGCCGCTCGGTCTTGGCCCACATCTTGGACTTGGCGCGGGCATAGAGCACGTCGAGCGCGAAAGGCCCGAACGCCCGCATCGCCGCGCGCGATCGAAGTTCATTGATGATGGCGAGCGCGGGGATTTCCCACAGTGTGGTGTACATCCACGGCCCGCTGAAGGTCAGTTCATACTGCCCGTCGCGCTTCGACAGCTCGTATTCGGGCAGCCGGAAGCCTTCCAGCCAGGCGAGGAATTCCGGTTCGAAGATCTGCTTGCGGCCGTAGAAATTGTTACCGCCGAGCCAGATCATCTCCTTCTTGGAGAAGCGCAAGGTGCGGGCATGGTCGAGCTGTTCGCGCAATTCGGCCTCGTCGATCTCGTCGGCAAGGCGCACCGAAGTCGTGCGGTTGATCAGCGAGAAGGTTGCGTCGACCTTGGGATACATGCCCCAGATCATCTGCAGCATCAAAAGCTTGTAGAAATCCGTATCGAGCAGGCTGCGCACGATCGGGTCGAGCTTCCAGGTGTGGTTGTAGACGCGCCGCGCAATATCGGTCTTAGCCATGTCTCAACACCGCCTTCGCTGCCTGCCATCCACAATCGCGACAGGCCTCATAGCATCGAATCGGCCAGAACGCTGCCCGCTTTCAGGCTGGCCCGACAAAAAGAGCTGCCTGCATGCGGTGGCGCAGAGCTTGGCATCAACTTGCGGATTTTCCGCCCATCACCCTGAGCGCCGGACGCTTGCGGCGGCTGACGATGCGGCCGGCCACAGGGGCGTCGGCGCGCCCGTCATCCCCGGCCTTCTCGGCGAACAGCCAGTCGATGAACACCTGCACGATCGGTGTCGCCCGCATCTCGTTGCGGCAGACGACATAGAAATCGTCGACCGCCGGCACCGACAGGCTGAACGGCGCGACCAGCATGCCCCTGGCCAGCAGCGCACTTGCCGTCACGGAGTCGCCCAGCGCCACGCCATGGCCATGCACCGCCGCCTCGGTCGCCATGCGCGCATCGCCGAGGTGATGGCGGCGACCCCGCTCCAGGTCCAGCGCTTCGGCGGCCGCCAGCCAGGTGTGCCATTCGCGGCCGTCATCGCCATGCAGGAAGACATGGTCGGCGAGATCCCTGACGCTGCGGATCGGCCGGTTGTTGATCAGGGTCGGGCTGACCACGGGAAACAGTTCGAGGCCCGACCATTTGCGCATCCAGCAATCGGTCCAGCTGCCGTCGCCATAATGCACGCAGACATCGATGGTGGGCGCCCGCAAATCCTTGGGATCGTTGGAAGGGATAAGCGTCAGCCTTATGTCGGGATATTGCGCCATGAAACTGCCGAGCCGCGGTGTCATCCACAACAACAGAAGCGCCGGCACGCAGGAGACCGAAAGTGTGCCGCTGCTCGCCGGCCTTGTCATGCGCTGGGTGGCGGCGGCGATGCCGTCGAAGGCGGTCGACACCGCCGGCAGAAGCTCCGCGCCATGCGGTGTCAGTTTGACCCGCTGGCCGGCCCGCTCGAACAGCTTGACACTAAGCGACTGCTCGAGCGCCTTGATCTGATGGCTGACGGCGCCATGGGTGACATTCAGCTCAATGGCCGCCTTGGTCAGCGAGCCATGTCGGGCCGTTGCCTCGAAGGCGCGCAGTGGATTAAGCGGTGGCAGGCGCTTGGTCATGGGTATCAACTTTATTGTGAGATTTTCTCACAGAAAACACCCTAACAATATCAATTGATTTTTCAATGCCGCTGCCGGACACTGAACCTGGACAGCATCAAGACGTGAATCTGCAGGCAGCCAGCGGGACAGCGGCCCGGCCGGATGACGGTCGGTTCGCAGGCGTCATCCGCGGCGGCACTGCATCAGCCCAGGAGGAGCGGACATGGGATACGATCGCGGCAAGCTCGACGCGTTGCGTCGCAAATATGGTGAAAGCCATGGCGGCGAGATGTTCGACCCGAAATTCCGCAAGGTCGCCGACAAGATCTTCTCCAAGAGCGGCACGCGGCTGGCGCCCTATTCAGGCATCCCGACCTTCCTCGCCGCGCCCTACCGCGAAATATCGGCCGACAATCCGGATTTCGGCGATTTGCAGGTGGCGATGATCGGCGTGCCGATGGACCTCGGCGTCACCAACCGGCCAGGCTCGCGCTTCGGGCCGCGAGCGCTGCGTGCCATCGAGCGCATCGGCCCCTACAATCACGTTCTGGAATGCGCGCCCACACATGAGCTCCGGGTCGCCGATATCGGCGACACGCCGTTCCGCAGCCGCTACCGGCTTGAGACAAGCCATGAGGATATCGAGCGCCGCACCAACCAGATCGTCGATGCCGGCGTCATCCCGCTTTCGATCGGCGGCGACCATTCGATCAGCCACCCGATCCTGAAGGCCGTCGGCAAGAAAGCTCCGGTCGGGTTGATCCATATCGACGCCCACTGCGACACCAGTGGCCTGTTCGACATGACCAAGTTCCACCATGGCGGCCCGTTCCGCAACGCGGTGCTTGACGGCGTGCTCGACCCGACGCGCACCATCCAGATAGGCATCCGCGGCTCGGCCGAATATCTGTGGGAGTTCACCTACGAGTCCGGCATGACCGTGGTGCATGCCGAGGAGGTGACCGGTCTCGGCATTCCGGCCATCATCGAGAAGGCGCGCAGAATAGTCGGCGACGGCCCGACCTATGTCTCCTTCGATATCGACAGCGTCGACCCGGCCTTCGCGCCCGGCACCGGCACGCCGGAAGTTGGCGGGCTGACGACACGCGAAGTGCTCGAACTGCTGCGCGGCCTCAAGGGCCTCAACATCGTCGGCGGCGACGTCGTCGAGGTGGCGCCGCAATATGACGCGACCACCAACACGGCGCATGCCGCCGCACAGGTGCTGTTCGAGATATTGAGCCTGATGGTGTTCAGCCCGGCTATCACCGGCAAGGGAGCCTGACCTCTACGAATCCAAACGAAGGCGGCCGCCGCGCTGGAGCCGGCGGCCGTATCCAACAAACAAGCGTCCAGACAGGGGAATAACAATGACAATCCGCAAGACATTTGCCTCCATCGCCGCCGTGCTGATGCTTGGCACGGCCGGTTTCGGCTTCGCCACACAAGCCGCAAGCGCCGATGCGCTGGCGGACATCACCAAGGCCGGCACCATCAATGTCGGCGTCTTCGCCGACTTTCCGCCCTTCTCCTCGGCCAGCGCCGATATGAGCCTCAAGGGCTATGACATGGATGTCGCGCAATACATTGCCGATACGCTCAAGGTGAAGCTCAACCCCATCGCCGTCACCGGCCAGAACCGCATCCCGTATCTGAACGACAAGCGCGTCGACATCCTGATGAGCGTCGGCTACTCGAAGGAACGCGAACAGGTCATCGACTTCGCCGCCGCCTATGCGCCCTACTACATCGCCGTGATCGGTCCGGCGGCTCTGACGGTCAAGGGCAAGGAAGACCTCGCCGACAAGTCGATCGCCGTCAATCGTGGCACGCTGGAAGACACCTCGCTCACCGAGGCAGCACCGGCGTCGGCCGACATCAAGCGCTTCGACAACTACAATTCGGTGATCCAGGCCTTCATCTCCGGCCAGACGCAGCTGATGGTCGTCGGCAACGATGTCGGCGCGCAGGTGCTGGCCAAGCAGGACGCACTGAAGCCGGAGCAGAAGTTCCAGCTTCTGACCTCGCCCTCGCATATCGGCCTCAACAAGAATGAGGACGGCCTGAAGAAGGCGGTCAACGATGCCATCGCCAAGATGCTGGCCGACGGCAAGCTGGATGAAAGCTCGAAAACCTGGCTGAAGACGCCGCTCAATCCCGAAAACCTCAAGGATTGAGTTTCCGTGGCCTTTGCCTGGCTCCCGGGTGCTCTGGGCGACATCGCGCACGGCGCGGCCACGACGATCCTGCTGATCGCCGTGACCACGCTGGCCGGAACGCTGCTCAGCATCCTGGGTGCCGCGGGGCGACGAAACGGCCCGGTTCTGCTCAAGCGGGCGATCGCCTGTTACGTCGAGGTGATGCGCAACACGCCGTTCCTGGTGCAGC
>NZ_RZTF01000274.1:0-2369 GCF_004023175.1 Mesorhizobium sp. M7A.F.Ca.MR.362.00.0.0 | reverse complement strand
TTCATCTTCTTCGGCCTGCCCAGCCTGGGCATCCGGCTCGATCCGATCCTGGCCGCCATGCTGGCGATGACGCTCAACATGGCGGCCTACACGATCGAGATCGTCGGCGCCGGGCTTGACGCCGTGCCCGGCGGACAGACGGAAGCAGCGCTCGCACTTGGGCTGCGGCCACGCCAGGTGTTCGTCAAGATCGTGCTGCCGCAGGCACTCAAGATTATCTATCCCGCGCTCACCAGCCAGATCGTCATCATGATGCTGGAGTCGGCCGTGGTGTCGCAGATCGCCGTGCGTGAACTGACCTACGAGGCCGACATGCTGCAGGCGCGCACCTTCCGCTCTTTCGAGACCTATTTCGTCGTGACGCTGGTCTATCTCGCTCTGTCGATGGCCTTGCGCCGGCTGCTGGTGTCAGGCGGGCGCCGTGCGCTCGGAGCCGGCGTATCATGATCGAGTTCACCTCCTGGGACATCGTGCGCAACCTGCTGCTCGCCGCCCGCTGGACGGTGCTGCTATCGCTGGCCGCCTTCATCGGCGGCGGCATCGTCGGCCTGGTCGTGCTGTTCTTCAGGATCGCCAAAAACAAGTGGAGCAGGCGCATAGCCTCGGGCTACATCGCCCTGTTCCAGGGGACGCCGCTCTTGATGCAGCTGTTCCTGATGTTCTTCGGGCTGCCGATGCTCGGCCTGCGCATCGAACCGTGGACGGCGGCGGCGCTCGGCCTCACCTTCTTCGCCAGCGCCTATCTCGCCGAAATCTGGCGCTCCGGCGTCGCGGCGCTACCCCTGGGGCAATGGGACGCCGGCGCAAGCCTTGGCCTGCACTATCTGCAGGAGCTGAGGCTGATCATCCTGCCGCAGGCCTTTTCGATCACCCGCGCACCCACCGTCGGCTTCCTGGTTCAGCTGATCAAATCGACCGCGCTCACTTCGATCATCGGCTTCGAGGAGCTGGTGCGGACCTCCAACGCCATCAACAATGCGACCTTCGAACCGTTCAAGGTCTACGGGCTGGTGGCTCTGATCTTCTTCGTCATGTGCTTTCCGCTGACGCAATACGCCCGCAGGCTCGAGAAACAGGCGGCTGCTCGCTGACGCGCCAAGGCAGCGCTCGATTTCAGGCCGGCAGCCCAAGCTGCTTGCGCAGGCTCTTGTCGAATGCGGACGCGGGGACGAAACGACGCAGGAAACTGACCTGGCGCGCCATTTTTCCCGCCGCATAGCGTTTCTTCGGCGCGGGATCGGTCGCTGCGGCCAAAACGGTGTTGGCGACCACTTCGGGCGCATCGCCTTTTTCCATCGATTTCCGCACGGATACAGTCATCCCGGCGCGCGCGGAATCGTAGATTTCGAGCGACCGGTCGGGGGCGGCAAGATTGTCCTCGAATGCCGTGCGGGTATAGGCGGGCTCCACCAGCGAAACGCGGATGCCGAACGGGCGCAATTCGTGATCGAGCGACTCCGAATAACCCTCGATGGCATGTTTGGTCGCCGAGTAGAGTGCGAAATAGGGAGCGGGGATGAACCCCTGCACCGAACTCAAATTCACGATTCCGCCCTTCCCTTGGCGCCGCATTGCCGGCAGCACCGCGTTGGTCACACGCAAGACGCCGAAGACGTTCACGTCAAACAGCGCCTTAGCCTGGGCGGTCGAGGACTCCTCTGCGCCGCCAAACAGGCCCATACCGGCATTGTTGACAAGCAGGTCGATGCGTCCGGCCTTGGCCAGAACGTCATCGACCATTGTCGCAACGGACGCGTCGTCGGTCACGTCGCAGGTCAGCATGGTCACGCCGGCGGATGGCCGGGAGGCCGCGCGACGGCTGGTTCCGAAGACGCGAAAGCCGGCGCCTAGCAAGGCATCGGCGGTAGCGCGCCCGATGCCGGAAGATGCCCCTGTGACCAGGGCGACGCCAGGATTGGTCTTGTTCATGGAAATCATATCCTTCTTTGCGTTGGATCGGATTGGGGAAAGCATGAGAGGCCGGGGCAAAGGGCGTTGGTCATGACTGCGTCTGGCAACCGATTAGTTCCAGCGTCTGAACAGGGCGCTGGCATTCACGCCGCCAAAGCCGAAGCCATTGGCGATCGCGTACTCCATCTCCATGGGCCGGGGCGCGTTTGCGACGAAGTCGATTCCGTCGCCGGCTGGATCGGCCTCGCCCAGGTTGAGGGTTGGCGGGGCGACCTGATCCCTGAGCGCCAGGATTGCGAAGATCGCACCAAGCCCGCCGGCCGCTCCGAGCAGATGTCCGGTCGCCGATTTCGTCGCACTGACAGCTATCGCGGAATCGCGCCCGAACACGCTCTTGATCGCTTCGATCTCACCCAGGTCACCGACTGACGTGGATGTCGCATGCGCATTGAGATGGC
>NZ_RZTF01000273.1:6008-8936 GCF_004023175.1 Mesorhizobium sp. M7A.F.Ca.MR.362.00.0.0 | reverse complement strand
CTTCATGTTCATGGCCTCCCTCCGCAAAGTTCGATTGCGGCAGCGTCATCGCCGGCCGCGCCCTTGTCAAGCCGACCTTGTCGAGGGCCGGCCAACCGGGACGAAAACCCACGCCTCAATTCCTGTCGGCCGGCTTGGAACGCATGCGCGAAACCGTCTCGCGCTCGGCGCGCTTGGAGCGCAGCGGCGGCAGGCCGCGGTCGATCAGGTCCATGTCCTCCAGCACCATATCGCCCATGCGCTTGAAGGCGATGTCGAGCGCGCCGGCACGGTGAGCCGAGCGCAGAAAGCCGGGCAGGGTGCGCACCGGATGGTCCCGCGCCAGCGGTTCTTCGGGGAAAACGTCGCTGGCGGCGACGATGTGGCCGCTCTTCACCGCCGCCATCAGCGCCGGGAAGTCCACCACGCCGGCGCGGCTGAGCAGGATGAAAGCGGCGCCCTTGCGCATGCCGGCAAAGGCCTCGGCACCGAGAAAACCCTGGTTCTCGCTGGTCACCGAGGCAACGACGAAGATGAAGTCGCTGGTCGACAGCACCTCGTCGAGAGAGGCCGGCTCGACGCCATTGTCGATGAGGATCGATGGCGGCAGCCAGGGATCGAAGACTTTGGTGCGGGTGCGGAAGCCCGACAGCAGCCGGTTGAGCGCCCGGCCGAGATCGCCGAAACCGATGATCCCGACATCCGCGCCGGACAGGAGCCGCGCCGTCTGGTTGCCGTCGCCGCCCCACAGTTCCTGTCCCTGGCGGAAGGCGAGGTCGGCATCGACGATGTCGCGGGCGAGGTTGAGCGCCATGGCAAGGCCAAGCTCTGCGACCGGCTCGGCGAACACCAGGCCGGTGGTGACGACATGGATACCGCGCGCGAACAAGGTCTCGTAGGGCATGTTGTTGATGAGGTTGGTCTCGACATTGAAGACGCAGCGCAGCGCCTTCATCCGGTCGAGCGTTTCGGGCGATATGGGCGGCTGGCCGATGATATAGCGCGCCTCGGCCAGCACGTCGGCCGGCAGTTTCGCGACGCCGTCAGCGGTCGTCTCGACAATGCGATAATGGGCCTTGAGCCGCGCCAGCTGCCGGGCTGTGAAGATCAGGTCGAGCGTGCGTGGTTCCGGCGCACTGATAACCAGCGGCAAGGCGCTGTTGGACATGACTATTCCCTCTGTTCCCGATGGCCAAAATACCCTGGATGAAACGATTTACAACATCGCGCGGAGAGCCGAGTAGAGCGGGATTGGCGCTGGGATGAGGTGTCCTGTCGGAGCCGATATGTGCCGGCAATGCAACAGTGAAGAATCGTTTGACTACGATGGCGAGGAGACGACGTAAGAACCAGTAATGACGCAATTGACACGGGGCAGGGAATTGGTTCTGCTGGTGCCGTACCAATTTGGAGGGCACTTTACAGTGAAGAAATACGAGAAACCAACCTTGCAGAAGCGCGACAGGCTTTCGGGCGTCACGGCCCAGACTACCCCATCGGCACCTCCGTCGACGGCAACCTGAGCGGTTGGCGTCTGACGCATTCGCCTTATAAGGCAATCAATATTGGCAATCGATAGGGCGCGACTGGTCGCGCCCTATTGCATATTGGCCATGGGCACCCGCCGCTGTCCCAAATGCCGGACCTTGCGGCCGATGATCATCAGCCGGCGCGCGGTGTTGTTGCGCAGGCGCCTTGCGCGCCATTCCAGTCCGGTGTCGGCGGTAATCGACTTGGCATAGTAGCTCACCCGCATGCCATCCTCATCGGCAGCCACCTTGACCGGGTCGTCATAGAAGGCGTTGATCTTGTCAGCCGCCATGCCTGGTGTTTCGAGCCATCGCGGAATGTGAACCGAATGGAGCTGATCGACGTCGGTCATCACCCGGCCGATGCCGACGCCCGGTGTTGGACACGTGGTACAGAAAGCATCGCCGATGAAGATGACCCCGTCGCGGCGATGGCCTTGCGTGGTGCTCAGGCTGATCTGCCTGACCTCGACAGGGCCTGCGACTTCGAAGTTGCCGCATCGCGCCGCTATTTCGGGCATCAGCTCGCAGAGCATCTTTTGCGGTTCCTGGCGAAACGCCCGCGTCCACGGCTCGGCCACTTGCCGATAGCCGAACATGTTCGCCCGCATCTTGTCGCCGAGGGGAAAGATGCTGATGTAGGCGATACGGTCGGCAGCCCGCCTGCTGTAGCAGGTGACGGACTGATGACCGAAATCACGCGGGGAGATGGCGAGGTCGAATCCCATCGACAGTGAATGCGCCTTCGATTGCTCGATACGCTCGACGCCGACGGCGCGCCGCACCGCCTCGCCGTGGCCGGTTGCCACCACCAGCAGGCGGGCATCGATGACGGCGCCGTCGGCCAGCACAAGCCGCTGCCGGTCCGGTCCAGTCGAGACCTCGGTCACCTTGCCGACCGTCAGCGGTACTTGCGCAGGCAAGGCGTCGCGCAGGCCATTGATCAACGCGCCATAGGAGAATGTGAATTCAGCCTTCTTCTCATGCGCGAAGAACTGGCCGAGGCGGAAGATATGCGTGTCGGTCGTCGAGGTGACGAGGCTCTTGAGTGTCGCATCGAGGCCGAGCTTTTCGAACAGAAGCATCTGATCCATGCCGATCTTCTCGGCCCGGAATTCCTCGTGGTGGACGCGGTGCGGGTCAATCAGCGCCACCTTGCGCCCGGCTTGTCCCAACAGCATTGCCAAGGTGGTGCCGGCCATTCCGGCGCCGACGATCGCCACATCGACTTGGGCCGGGCCAGCCTCTGAGATACTCATTTTGCTGCCCTTTCTGGTGGCAACTGCACGTTTCACAATCTCCGGTAGAAAATATCTTCCGGAGCTAAATCAACCGCAAGCAACCGGAGCGCGTGCCTGGTAGTAACCAATGTTTAGGTTAATCGCGGGTCCGCTGCTTCCAGCGCGGTGCGATCGCCGAG
>NZ_RZTF01000273.1:0-5998 GCF_004023175.1 Mesorhizobium sp. M7A.F.Ca.MR.362.00.0.0 | reverse complement strand
ATCGCCGAGCCATCGATGAACTCAAAGCCGCCAGCCTCGTTGAGCGTGTGAAGTTTACGCCCGCTCCATAGCGCACCTGGATTTAAGATGGTTTCAACGACCTGCTCCATGCCGATCAAATCAAGGTGAGAAATGCGTGCGATGCCAAGCGCCGCGCCATAGCTCCTGCGGCAGTCCTGCACCGGGCGCAGCAGGTCGTTGCCGCGCCTGACGATGCGGCCGGCCGGCCGCGCCGAGGCAATGTCGATCAGCACGGGATTTTTGGGATGCGGCGTCCAGGGGCCGCGAAAATTCGGCGCCGACCATAGGTGCAGCGCGTCGGAGAAGGCGCCGCCGCCGTCGCGGACGGTGGCGAACAGCCACCAGGCGCCGCCATGCTCGACAAGCGTGGCGTCGCTGGCCACGACACCGGACAGAAGCGTCGCCTCCTTGACCCATCCACCGGGGAAGGCGGTGGCCCGGTAGAGATCGACGGTGCCGTTGGCGCAGCTTTCCGGCACCATCCAGACCTCGCCGTCGCGCTCGAAGACGAAGGGGTAGGAGAGATGGTAGGGCAGATCCAGCACCGGTTCAGGTCGTCCGAGCGGGCCTGCCGGGCCGAAGGGCACGGCGGAGATGATGGCTTTGCCGAGCCGGTGGATATAGTCCTCGACGAACAGGGTCAGCTGGCCCTGGTAGAGGATGGGAAACGGATCGGCGTAGAAGCGGCTGCCATCGTCCGGCAGCTCTTGCCAACCCGACGCCGGATGGGCACGCAGGTCGAACAGATCGGAGCCCCCGGTTTGCCGCCAGCCGACCTTCCAATGCGGCGCGTTGTAGCAAAGGTGATAGATCTTCTGGACGATCCGCCGCGCCAGCGCCTTGCCGGCTCTGACCCCAAGCTTGCCGGCCGAGGGCATTGGCGGCGGGCTGCCTGCCTGCGCCGGCTCTGGCAGATCGGGCACCGACTTTGCCGCGCCTGACATGGCAGCGACGATCAGGCTTGCCGTGCGCGCCAGCATATCCTGGAAGGACGCCAGCGCGATGCCGCCATATTCTGTGCCCAGACGCCCGGCCGCGATCGCAACGCCGTTCTCCTCGATGCGGGCAAGTGGCGTGCGGCCGGCGAGGATCGAGGCCAGCAAGGCCGCTTCGCCGCTGGCGCCGTCATAGGTGACGTGCCAGACGCGTGTGCTTTCCAGCCTGACATCGCCGCAGAGGTCGATGACCAGGTCGGGCGAAGCGGGGGACTGCCGATAGGGCGCGAGCGCCGAAAGCGGCACACGCTTGGCCAGTCCATCATGGGCCAGTCCATCATGGGGCAGTCCGTGGATCGCCGTTTCGAGTTGAAACAGGGCTGCGGCGCTGCGCGGAATGCCGCTGCCCGCCGGCCTGACATCGACGGACAGTTCGTCGCCGAGCGCGGCAAGGCGCTCCAGCAGCGTGAGATGAAAGGCGCGGACGCAGTCGCCGTCCAGGCGTAGACTTATCTGCATGGTGGAGGCCCGAAAACGCGGTGCCCGGCCTTGCCGGCCAGGCCGGTCCGGTCAAATTGTAACCCCATCTGCATCCTTCTCCGCTCGCCGCGTAACCAACACCCCGATATGTATATTTTTAAGCAAACCGCGTGCCAAAATTCACGTCACCTCTCAACATAATTAACAATGTTTTAACAGTTGGAGGAATAGCTAGGTTAGCGCCGCAACTGACCTTGCCGGCATATGGAGTATTGTCGGAGGCAGCCATGCAATCATCCCTGCCCATGGTTCCTCAGCAACACTCTCCGGATGCGGCACGCGCGGGATCATACGCAGCTTCGACTGTCGAACTGGGCGACCTGAAGCGCATCCTGGTGCGCCGCCGGTTCTGGATCTTCGGCACTGTCGCACTGCTGACGCTGGTCGCCCTTCTCTACGGTCTTTTCACGCCCGCGCTCTACAGCTCGGCGGCGGAAATCCTCATCGATCCGCAGGACCTGCAGGTGGTCACCAACGACGTCAATCCCAGCCGTATCTCACCCGATGGCGGCATCACGCAGGTCGAGAGCCAGGTCAGCGTGGTCCAGTCGACAGGCGTGCTGATGCGGGCGATCGCGGCGACAAACCTGACGCAGGATCCGGAATTCAACGGGCAGGGCTTGCTGTCGCGCCTGCTCGGTTCGGCATCGGCCGAAGGCGACAGGTCGGTGCAGACACTCGACGCGCTGCGCCGGCGCCTGGCGGTCAAGCGGGCCGACAAGGTCCTGGTCCTCGACGTCATCGTCACCGCCAAGAGCGCCGACAAGGCCGCCCTCCTGGCCAACGCCATCGCGCAGGCCTACCTGGTCGATCAGGCGAGCGCGCGCGCGAAAATGGCCAGGGACGCCTCCGAGTCGATCACCGCCCGGCTGGACGAGCAGCGCAAACGCGTCCAGCAGGCCGAGAATGCCGTCGAGGCCTATAAGTCCGCCAACAACATGGTGATGGCGGCAGGGAACCTGGTCAGCGACCAGGAACTGACCGAGATCAACACGCAGCTTGCGGCGGCGCAGAGCCGCACCGCGGCGCTGAAGGCGCAGGTCGACCAGATGCGCCGGCAGAGCGGCACGGCGGACGCAACCTCGGAGGCGATGCGTTCGGCGGTGATCTCGAGCCTGCGGGCGCAAGAGGCGACGCTGGTCGACCAGGTCTCGCAGCTCGGCACGGAGCTGGGGCCGCGTCATCCTTCGCTGATCGCAGCCCAGCAGCAGCTGCGCGACACGCGCCAGCTGATCGCGCGCGAGCTCGGCCGCATCGCCACCGCCACCGAGACGGACTACGAACGGGCGCTGGCCAACCAGCAGGCGCTGGAAGCCAAGGTCGCCGGCATGAAGAGCAAGTCGCTCGACACCGACCAGGCCTCGGTGCGGCTGCGCGAATTGCAGCGCGATCTCGAGGCGCTGCGCTCCGTCTACTCGAACTATCTCCAGCGAGCCCAGGAGACGCGCGAGCAGATCAATGTCGACAGCACCAATGCGCGCATCATCTCCAATGCCATGCCCGCCTTGAAAAAAAGCTGGCCGCCTTTGCCGCTGCTGTTGCTGGGCGCGATATTCGGCGGCCTCGGGCTCGGCACCGGTCTGGCGCTGATCGCCGAATATTCTTCGCCGACGGTGCTTTCCAGCGCGCAGATGCAGTCGGCCATCGACGCGCCGGTGCTGGGCGTGGTGCCGGCAAAATCAGGCACTGGGTGGCGCTGGTGGCCTTTCGGCGCAAGTTCGGCCGCCGCCTCCAGCCAGAAGACCGACGCCGTTGTCGGCCTTGCGCTGAGGCGCATGTTCAGTTCGGGCCAGCGTCCGGCGGACTGGCCGCTGGTGCCTTCCATCCTGGTGACATCGTCGCCGGGCGAGGGCGCGCAGCGCAGCCGGGTGGCGCGGCTGCTGGCCAATGCCGCGGCGTCCAGGGGCAGCCGGGTGCTGTTCATCGATGCCAATACCGGCGGCGGCGACCAGAAGGATCCGCAGCCGGGGATCCTCGATGTGCTGCGCGGCGAGTACGCCTTTGAGGCCGTCAGCCATTACGCCGCCGGCAGCAACGTTGCCGTGCTGGGCAGGGGCCGCTCAAAGGCGGTCTTCCAGGAAGCGCATGGCATCTATTTTGCGCAGCAGATGCTGGCCCGGGCCAGCCGGAGCTTCGAACTCGTCGTCATCGACGGCGGCGCGCTGGCCGATAATCTCAATGCCTCGCCGCTGGTCGCCATGGCCGACGAGATCGTACTCGTCGCCACGCTGAACGCCACCCCGATGCGGGACGTCACGACGACCGCGCAGGCGGTTTCCGTCATGGGGCGGTTGCCGACGGCCGCCTTGCTGGTCGACGAGGCCGCCTGATATGGCTGCCAGTTGGAGCGCAAGCGCTTCGAACCATGGTGCTGCCGCACCCCGCGCCGGCACGTCGCTCGATGCGCTGACGCGCTTCGGACTGATCGCGGCGGTAGCGGTGCTGTTCGGCATCTCGGGCGGCATGCTGTGGCTGGTCGGCTACAATTATGATGGCCTGTTCGGCAACCCGGCGACCAAGATCCACCCGTCCACCTATCTCATCGTCCTCTTGTTTGCCTGGCGCTCATGTGCGTCAGGCAATCCGGTCGGCTATATCGTCCATCTCGCCGACAGGCGGCCGGCCAGCGCGCTGATGGCCGCCATATCGATCGTGCTTTTGTTCGTCGTCATCGCCAGGCAGCGGCCCGGCATGGCTGGCATGATCGATACGTTCGTGGCCGCGGCACTTCTGGTGCTGATGCTCAGCGAGGACGACGAACGGACATTCGCCGGGCTGCAGACCGTCGTTCACGTTGTCATGACGGCGAATGCGCTGCTTGCCCTTTTCGAGTTCGCCACCAAGACGCTTATCTTCCCCTATCGCCTCGACGGCGTGGCGTTTACCACCGATCTGCGCTCGAGCGCGCTGCAGGGACATCCGCTCGCCAATGCCATGGTGACGTCGATCTACGTGCTTGCGCTGCTCTCCGGTGCCAGATCCCTGTCGACGCCTGTGCGGATAGGATTGATCGGCCTGCAATGCGCGGCACTTGTCGCGTTCGGCGGCCGTTCGGCGATGGTGATGACGATTGTGCTGGGCGGTTGCTATCTGCTTTCCAAGGGCATCAGCAAATTGCGCCGGGGACGCGTCAATCTCTTGGGTGCGGCACTCGGCTTCATGCTTGCCGCGCTGCTGCCGGTCGTCATCATCGTGGCGGCATATTATGGCTTTTTCGATGCGCTGCTGGAGCGCTTCGTGTCGGACAGCGGCAGCGCCAATGCCCGCGTCGAGATGTTCGAGCTCTTCAAGCACCTGGAATTACGCGATCTGATCGTGGGGCCGGATGTCGACCTGATCGACAGCCTGCGCCGTATCAACGGTCTCGAACAGGGCATCGAGAACCCGATTATCCGCACCGTCCTCTATCAGGGCGCCTTCTTCACCCTTTTGCTGACGTTCGGCTTCGTGCTGTTCCTGTTCGAGGTGGCGCGCCGCTGCCATCCCGGCATCTGGCTGCCGATGCTGGGCTGGGTCATTCTGATCAACACCTCGGAAAGCGTCGCGTCGAAGACGACGCTGCTGACCAAGTTCGTGGTGCTGGCGCTGGTGCTTTACCGGCCGACGCGGGCAGCGTTCAGGCCCGTCAGTCCGCCGGCATGGTCAGGCCAAGCGCCGCGATGATATCGGGGTCCAGTGCCCGGGTGGTGTCGTCCATCATGCCCATGCCATCGAAGAGATCCCACAGTGCCCAGGCGAACCCGAGTTCCTCGGCGCTCCGCCTGACATCGGCGATGTAGCGCGCGCGATCCGGATTGGGTGCGGCGACATAGCGGGCGTCGGTGCGCAGTGCGCCGAACTCGCCCATGATGATGCGTTCCGGCGCAAGGCCGTGGCCGTCGGCCCAGTCGCGAACCTGGCGAAGATATTTGTCGACAAACCAGCGGTCGGGCCGGGCATCGAAATAGACTTTCAGCACACGCTCGGTCTCGGCATAGGCTGCCTGTTTGGCGTCTTCAGGGATTTCGGTGTCCTGCGCCATGCGCGCCCCGACCGATGCCAGCGTCTGTTCCAGCGAGCCGGCGGATGCCGGCCACGGCACATTGTTGAGCGACCGGTAGACGGGCTCGCGCATCCAGGGTGCCCCCTGATGGCTGAACAGATAGGGCTCATAGAAGTGGAAGGTGAACAGGATCGGCTCGAACGGCGACAGCGGTGCTGGATCGAGCGCGGTCAGTCCGCTCACCATCGAGCCGCAGCCGCCGGTGACGACCAGCGGCAGGGTCGCGGCCGATGCTCTCGCCGCCGTCAGAAGTGAAAGCTGGATCTGCGACCAGACGTTCGACGCGCAGGCCTGCGCCGGCTCGTTGACCGGCTCGAGCGCCACCCTGCCGGGCTGGAACCGCGCCAGCCTGCCGGCAAGCTCGCCGACCAGCCCGCGGTAGAGATCGAAGGCGGGTGCGGCGGTGCTGGAGACCATGCGGTCGGGGTTCCAGTAATGGGTGGCTGCATTGGCCTGGATG
>NZ_RZTF01000272.1:0-8962 GCF_004023175.1 Mesorhizobium sp. M7A.F.Ca.MR.362.00.0.0 | reverse complement strand
ACAAGAGCGAGATGTCGGTTGGCTACGCCACGCTCTATGGCGACATGAATGGCGGCTTCAATCCGATCAAGGACCTTTACAAGATGCAGGTCTACGCGCTGTCGCGCTGGCGCAACAGCCACGTGCCGCCGGGCGCGCTCGGGCCCTCGGGCGAGGTGATCCCGAAAAACATCATCGACAAGGCGCCATCGGCGGAATTGCGCGAGAACCAGACCGACCAGGATTCGCTGCCGCCCTATCCGGTGCTGGACGACATCCTCGAATGCCTGGTGGAAAATGAGATGGGTGTCGACGACATCGTTGCGCGCGGCCATGACCGGGCGACGGTGACGCGCATCGAGCACCTGCTCTACATCGCAGAATACAAGCGACGGCAGGCGGCGCCGGGCGTGAAGATCACCAAAAAGAATTTTGGCCGCGACCGTCGCTATCCCATCACCAACCGGTTCAGGGATCGCAGCTAGGTACCGAAAGCGCGCGCGGCGGTGCGGTCGGAGACAGCCATGCCCGATTGTGAGATCAGCTTCGACATGTCACGGATCGATTTCCGTGCGACATCGGACCTGTTGATGGCAAGCTATTGGGGCGCCGGACGCACTGATGAAGTCCATCGCCGCGCCTTTGCCAATTCGCGTTGCGTCGGCGCCTATGTCGACGGCAGGCAAGTCGGCTTCGGCCGCGCGATCACCGACCGCACGGTGTTCGCCTATCTCGCCGACATCATCATCTGGCCCGGGCATCGCGGGCAAGGCATCGGCAGCCGGCTCGTCCAGGCCCTTATCGATCATCCTGAAGTCAGGACTGTTTTCCACTGGAGCCTGTCGACCAGCGACGCACACGGCGTCTATGAGAAGCTTGGGTTCAAGCCATCGACCGATGGCCGCTACATGCGCTTGGATCGCATTCCTGAATGAGGCGCGCGGCTTGCTCCGTTGTTGCAAAATAATCGCAGTGGTTGGACCAGATACACTTTTGGCGTGAACTCGTCTTGGCGATGCATCGGAGCGTCTCTATAAGGACACCTCCGCAATTGTCTTGCGGGAGGTCCGAATGGCAGTATTTCACATGGTAATGCGAGGCCGCGAAGCCTAGGTCTCATCCGGCGCTCCGCGAAGGTTTCCCCTTCGTGCCGATGCCGGACCGAGCACAGGCTTATGCCGATGCCGATCGCCGCCCGATTTGGGCGATACGCCAAATATGCCACTCCGCTTCCGGGCACTCATTGGCTCTTGCGCGGCTTCTTCAATTTTCGACTTACTGGGATCGGGCTCGTTTGTGCCCGAATGACATCATGGCTCGTTTCAAGATCGATTTGCGCGCGAGCGCCTTTCGCAGCGTTCTTGGCTTCACGCTCACTCATTGGCGGCGTCAGCCCTGGCGGCTCTCGCTCATCATGGGCAGCTTCCTGCTGTCGACGCTGGCCGATGTGCTGACGCCGCTCTACTCCGGCCGGCTGGTCGACGCCGTCGCCAGCAGCGCCGGCGCCGACGCGATTGCCTGGAATGCCGCGATGACGGCGTTCTCGATGTTGATGGCGCTCGCGCTGGCCGGCGTCGTGTTGCGCAACCTGGCGTTCATGGGGATCGTCGAGCTGACTTTGAAGATGATGGCCGACATCGCCGCCGATGCTTTCCATCGCGTCCAGCGCTTTTCCACCGACTGGCATGCCAACAGCTTTGCCGGCTCGACCGTGCGCAAGGTGACGCGCGGCATGTGGGCGCTCGACCTGCTCAACGACACCATCCTCATCGCGCTGCTGCCGTCAATCGTCATGCTGGTCGGCTCGACATTGCTGCTCGGCTGGTTCTGGCCGTTGATGGGGGCGGTCGTTGCTGCCGGTTCGGTGCTGTTCATCACGGTGACGGCGCTGCTGTCACTTGGCTATGTCGCGCCGGCGGCAAGGCTCGCCAACACCTGGGATACCCGCCTCGGCGGCTCGCTGGCCGACGCGGTCAGCTGCAACGCCGTGGTCAAGGGCTTTGGCGCCGAGGAGCGCGAAGAACGCCGACTGGCCAAGGTCGTCGCCAAATGGCGTGCGCGCACACGGCGCACCTGGGTGCGCGGCACCATCAACGGCACCACGCAAGGGGTGCTGCTGCTGGTCATGCGCGCCGCGGTGATCGGCCTGGCGCTGATGCTGTGGTCGTGGGGGCAGGCGAGCGCCGGCGACGTTGCCTTCGTGCTGACCTCGCTCTTCGTGCTGCAGGGCTATCTCAGGGATATCGGCACGCATATCCGCAATCTGCAGCGCTCCATCAACGATATGGAAGAGCTGGTCGATTTCCAGTCCGAACCGCTCGGCATCGAGGACCGGCCCGGTGCCAAGCCGATCCGGATCACCGAAGGACGGATCAGCTTTGACAACGTCACCTTTCACTATGGCCATCACCGATCGGCGCTTTACCGCGACTTTTCGGTCGATATCGCGCCGGGTGAGCGCGTCGGGCTGGTCGGCCATTCGGGGTCGGGCAAGACGACCTTCGTCAAGCTTATCCAGCGGCTCTATGATGTGAATGCGGGGAAAATCCTGGTCGACGGCCAGGACATCTCGCAGGTGGCGCAAGCCTCGCTGCGCGGGCAGATCGCCATCGTCCAGCAGGAGCCGATCCTGTTCCACCGGTCGCTGGCCGAAAACATCGCCTATGCCAGGCCGAGTGCGACGCAAGATGAGATCGAGCATGCCGCGAAGTTGGCGAGTGCGCATGACTTCATCACCAGCCTGCCGAAGGGCTATGGCACGCTGGTCGGCGAACGCGGCGTGAAACTGTCGGGCGGCGAACGTCAGCGCGTGGCGATCGCGCGCGCCTTCCTTGCCGATGCGCGCATCCTGATCCTCGACGAGGCGACATCGAGCCTCGATTCGGAGTCGGAGGTGCTGATCCAGCAGGCGATGGAGCGGCTGATGGTCGGCCGCACGACGCTGGTCATCGCGCACCGGCTTTCGACGGTGAGGGCGCTGGACCGGCTGCTGGTCTTCGATCGCGGCAACATCGTCGAGGAAGGCTCGCATGATGAACTGATCCGGCTGAAAGGCGGCATCTACCGCCGCCTGTTCGAGCGCCAGGCATTGGAACTGACCAAGGGACTTGTGAGCTGAATTGAGGCGGCCTTCAGCTTCGGCCGGAGGCCGCCTCTGTCCGGCACTGTCAGCCCAGCGGGCTGGAGCAGGGCATGCGATCGCAAGGCCGCGGCCAACCCGCCGATCAGCGCATCGATGCTGGCCGACTTGATTTGCCTGTGAAGCCCTGTCCGGATAGTAAGTCTTGAGACCTCTGTTCATCATACTGACCGAGATACGTTGTTTCTACCATTGGTTGATATATATCCGATGGAGGGCAACCCACGGATGTTCTTCACGATGCATCTTTCTGCAAATGCCGAGGAGAAGTTGGCTGCGCCGTCAGTGCTGGAATCTCAGCATGGCTCGGTTCGGCCGCTGGCTGCCGAAGATCTTGAGCGCGTCGCCGCACTCTTCCTGACGAAGTTTCGCCGGCGCCGGCGTCACCTCCTCGATCGCGCGATCGCGGAAACGGCCGCGTATATGAGAGAGATTTACCTCGACCCTGCCGGCCAGTCCGGGGAAAGCAACGCTCTTGTCCAGATCAACCGGCACGGTCGTCTGGGTGGATTCCTCGGCGTTCTGAAAGCCCGCTACGAGCTCAATGGAGCGCCATTGAATGCGGCGATCATCGGGCCGCTCATGGCCGACCCCGGCACCGATGACGGCTCGGCCGGACCCCAATTGCTGCGTGCCTTGCATCAAGGCGAATTCGATCTGCAGCTGACCGATTCGGCCAACCGGACATCCTTGGCCTTCGCGCGCCCGATGAAGTACCAACTCCTCCCGGTGCATTGTCTGGGATGGACATATGTTTTCCGGCCGGCGGCGATGGCCGCCGCCGCACTGCACCGTAAATGGCCTGGCCTGCCTCGCCTTGTACTCGATCCATGCGCGAGAGCATTCGATGCTCTCGCCAAGAAAAGGTTCGAGCCACCGGTCCTCCATTCATCGTCGCATCGCACCCATCGTGAGCCGATCGATGCCGTTCAATTTGCCGAGAAGCTGCCGACCCTCCTGTCTGGTTACGCTCTTCGGCCGAGTTGGAAGGATGGGGAACTTGCACGGCTGCTTGCGCTGGCGGCCGAGAAGCGGGCCGACGGCCCCCTTCATTTCGGTGGGACCTACGACGAAACGGGCAAAATGCTCGGTTGTTATGCCTTCTATGGTCAAGCCGGCGGCGTGGCGAACCTGTTGCAGATCCAGGCATCCGGATTGCACTGGGGCGCGACGCTGGATGCGCTTGTCGCCGCCGCATGGGAGATGGGCTGCGTGGGCATCACCGGACAGACGCAGACCAAATTCATACCTCAACTCTTTGGCTACAAGAATGTCTTCTTCCGCTATGCCGGGGGAACAATGGTCCGCTCGCGGATCGCCGAGGTCACGGAAGCGGTCCGCTCCGGCGATATCTTTATCGGTGGATTGGTGGGCGACCGCTGGACCCGCCTCAGTTCCGATGATTTCGGCCGCTGATCGCCTTCAAGCGCTACAAACTTGGATTAATGGGTTCCTTCTGAGCCTTCGCCGACGCGTTGGCTGACGGAGCATCAAACGAAAAACCCGCCTGTGCGGCGGGTCGCTGGCGCAAATCAGCACCATAGCCAAATATGTACCATAGCTGAGGGCACCGAGTCAAGAAAAAATTCCTATCATGAAAAGCTTCCGGCACAAGATGGGCACCGCCGGCCTGGGCGCCGTCGGAGCGTCCACCGCCGGTCTTTTCATTCCAGCCGCCATGTTCTATGTCTGCCGGCCAGCGCGGGGGCGCGTCTTGTCAACCACAAAAGCATCCGGTACGCCCCGTTCATGACAGTTACCGTTCGTTTCGCCCCGTCGCCGACCGGCCGCATTCATATCGGCAATGCGCGCACGGCGCTGTTCAACTGGCTGTTCGCCATGAACAACAAGGGCCGATTCATCCAGCGCTTCGACGACACCGACATTGCGCGCTCGAAGCAGGAGTTTTCCGACGCCATCCTCTACGACCTGCATTGGTTGGGCATTTTTCCCGACGCCACCGAGTACCAGTCGCGACGCTTCGATATCTATGACGCGGCGGTCGAGAGGTTGAAGGCGGCAGGCGTTCTCTATGCCTGCTATGAAACGCCGGAGGAACTCGATCTCAGGCGCAAGGTGCGCCGCACGCGCGGCCTGCCGCCGGTCTATGGCCGGGAGGCGCTGACGCTGACGCACGAGCAGATCGCCGAGTACCAGGCCGATGGCCGCCAGCCGCACTGGCGTTTTCTCCTCCCCAATTTCTCAGGCGATCCACAACAGCCGGAACGCACCGAAATCCACTGGAACGACCTGGTGCGCGGCGAGGAAACCGTCGATCTGGCTTCGCTTTCCGATCCGGTCCTGGTGCGCGAGGACGGCACCTATCTCTATACGCTGCCTTCCGTCGTCGACGACATCGAGATGGGCGTCAGCCATGTCATCCGGGGCGACGACCACGTCACCAACACCGGCGTGCAGATCGCCCTGTTCCAGGCGCTGGCTGCCGAGCCGCCAGTGTTCGGCCACCATAATCTCCTGACCACCGCATCGGGCGAGGGCTTGTCGAAGCGCACCGGCGCGCTCTCGATCGAAAGCCTGCGCGAGGACGGCATCGAGCCGATGGCCGTCGCATCATTGGCCGTCCTGGTAGGCACTTCGGAGAATGTCGCGGCGGTACCGACGATGGGCGAACTCGCCGAACGCTTCGATCCGGCGGCGACATCGAAATCCGCCGCCAAGTTCGATCCCGACGAGCTGTTCGTGCTCAACCGGTCGCTGCTGCACCACATGCCGTTCACCGAGGCACAAGATCGTCTGATCGTGCTCGGCGTCTCCGGCGAGCAGGCCGAACCGTTCTGGATGGCGGTGCGCGGCAATCTCGACAGGCTGGCCGATGCGGTCAACTGGTGGCGCATCCTGCGCGAAGGACCGCAAGAGAAGCCGGAATTTTCCGATGAGGACCGCGACTTTCTTCGACAGGCGTTCGACCTGTTGCCGGAGGAACCCTGGACCGCGACGATCTGGAAGGACTGGACGGGCAAGATCAGGGAAGCGACCGGTCGCAAGGGCAAGGCGTTGTTCATGCCGCTCAGGACAGCCCTTACCGGACTGCCTTCGGGGCCGGAGCTTGCAGATCTATTGCCGCTGATGGGTCGGGTAGGAACGTTGGCCCGACGACCCTGACCTTGCGCTGTTCCGGCGGCAGCGCGGACACCGGCGACATCACCGGCTTGGCGGAAAGCCGCTTGATCGCCTCGCGGTCGAGCCCGCCTTCCTGATTGGCCAGCGTTTCGGGATCGGCACCTGGATCCGGTTTGGAGATCGGCACCGGAATGAACGGTGCGGAGTCCGTCTCGGGTTGCAACTGTTCCGGATTTTGCGGGTTGCCGGCGATGATCTGAAAACCCTGCGCGGCGGCGTTGCAGCCGCAAGCCGGCGGCCGCGACATATCGGGCTGCTTGTAGAGATAGGCGGTCGGCAATTCGCTGTAGGGCCGGCCGGTGACGGATGACGTCATCGAGGCCGAATCGTCGCCCATGCCGCGCGAATAGAAAACCTGCATCTCGGTGCCGGGGCAGCTCGATTCGCAATTCTTCTGGTCACGTTCGAAATCGCCTGCCGAGGCTGAGTTCGACATCGGGAAGAAGTAGCCGTCGCAGGTGCGCACACAGGAAGTGTGGAACTCACCGCCGACGCTCGGAAAATCGGGTATGCCGGGCTGGTTGAGCACACGGCGGACATTGCGCTCCTCGCCGGGATCGTCGGGCTGGTTGGGCTCATCAAGCATATCGAGCTGCTGGCTGTTGCCGCCAAAAAGCTGATCGAACAGGTTTGCGCTGCCGCCCTCGCGGTTGGCTTCCTGCAAAGGCGCCCGCTGAGGCGCAACGGCGTCGTCGCGGCAGCCATTGGCGTCAAGCGCCGCCAGGATGCGTCCGCGGTCGCGGCGCGAGCCGCCGCCGGCCAGCCGCTCGCGCTTGTTCTGCAAGGCGTCGAGATTGGCATTCATGCGATCGATGGTGGCGTTTAGCCCGGCGCATTGATTGAGGTTGCGGCCAAACAGCGAAAAGCCGCATCCGGCCCGGCTCGCCTGGCCGCGGGCTTTCGAAATCTGCTCATGCTGCCTGGCAATTGCGGAATCGTATTTCCGGATCAGCGCCGGACCGCCACCACCGCCGCGCGAGGACGCGGCAAGATCGGCTTCCAGCTGGCGGCAGACCCGCGAAGCAGCCTGTGGCTCGGCTACCCCCCAGGTTGCGGACAACAGGAGGCCAAGCAGCATGGCAGCATGCGCCTGCTTCCACCCTCCGCTTGCCATCCGCCCAAACTCCGCCTGCCAAATCCGACTGTTAGCCCGCAATGCTACCGTGTTCGCGGTTAACTGCAGTTTACCGCGAAATCCGTGTTCAGCCCAGATTGACGACCGCCTGTGCCTTGTGGGCGGCTTCCACGACGGCAAGCGCCGTCATGTTGACGACGCCGCGCGAGGTGACCGACGGCGTCAATATATGCGCCGGCATGTCCGTGCCGAGCAGGATCGGCCCGACGTGCAGCGCATCCATCATGGTCCTGAGAGCCGTCAGCGTGATGTTGGCCGAATCGAGGTTGGGGAACACCAGCAGATTGGCTTCGCCCTTCAGCCGTGAATGCGGATAGACGCGCTGGCGCAGATGCTCCGACAGAGCGGAATCGGCGTGCATCTCGCCATCGCATTCCAACTCTGGGGCAATGCGCGCCAGGATCGCCGCCGCTTGCCGCATCTTCAGGGCGCTGGGCGAATCGCGCGAGCCGAAATCCGAATGCGATAGCAGCGCTGCCTTCGGCTCGATGCCGAAGCGCTGGATTTCTTCCGCCGCCAGCACCGTCATCTCAGCGATTTCTTCCGCCGTCGGATCGACGGAGACATGCGTGTCGGTCAGGAAGATGATGCCGCGCTGCGAGATCAGCATCGAGAGCGTCGACAGGTCGCGATCCTTGACGCCGGTGCGCGGGCCGATGATCAAGGTGACGTTGCGCAGATGCCGCTCGAAGCGCCCTTCAAGGCCGCAGACCATGGCGTCGGCATCGCCGCGTTTCAGCGCAAGTGCTGCGATCACCGTGTTGTCGGTGCGGACCATGGTGCGCGCGGCTTCCGTCGTGACGCCACGCCGGCCGGCGAGTTCGATCAAAAGGTCGACATAGTGGCGGTAGCGCGGATCGTCTTCCGGGTTGATCAGGCCGAAATCGACACCGGGCTTGATGCGCAAGCCGTAGCGTTTCAGGCGCACTTCGATGACGTGCGGCCGGCCGATCAGGATCGGCTCGGCGATGCCTTCTTCGAGCACCACCTGGGCGGCGCGCAGCACGCGCTCATCCTCGCCGTCGGCATAGATGACGCGCTTGGCGCTCGATGCCTTGGCGGACGAGAACACCGGCTTCATCACCAGGCCGGAGCGGAAGACGAAGCGGTTCAGCTTGTCGATATAGGCGGCGAAGTCGGTGATCGGCCTTGTTGCGACACCGGTGTCGCAGGCGGCCTTGGCGACCGCGGGCGCTATGCGCAGGATCAGGCGTGGATCGAAGGGCGAAGGGATCAGGAATTCAGGGCCGAAGATCGGCGTCTCGCCGGAATAGGCGCGGGCCGCGACATCTGAAGGTTCCTCGCGTGCCAGCGCTGCGATTGCCCGCACCGCCGCCATCTTCATCTCCTCATTGATGGCGCTGGCGCCGCAGTCCAGCGCGCCGCGAAAGATGTAAGGAAAGCACAGTACGTTGTTGACCTGATTGGGAAAATCGGACCTGCCTGTGCAGATCATCGCATCGGGACGCGCCGCACGCGCCGTTTCCGGCATGATCTCCGGATTGGGGTTGGCCAGCGCCAGGATCAGCGGTTTTGGCGCCATGTGCTCAAGCAGTTCCGGCTTCAGC
>NZ_RZTF01000271.1:2862-9014 GCF_004023175.1 Mesorhizobium sp. M7A.F.Ca.MR.362.00.0.0 | reverse complement strand
GGGATGGCGGACGATCTCGGTGCAGGTCGTGCGCGCGCCGATGACGAAATGGTCGTGCGTCTCGGCAATGCCGCGCAGCGCCGCCAGGCCGTTAATGTCGAGAACATTGTCGCGGAAGGGTTTGCTGCCCTGTGCCGGATAGAAATCGGTGCCGCCGGCAAGGATGCGCCAGGCGCCCTCGCCAAGCAAAGCGAGCGCTTCGTCGACCGAGGTGGGTTTCGCGTAACGGATCACGCTTTGCCTTCCAGAAAGGAACTTTCCGAATCCGGTATTTCCGGCGTTCGAGCCGAGAAACTCATTCGTATGCAAATGATATCAAGCCCGCAGGATTTGTCAAAGCCCGAGTTTGCGGCGGCCCGGCCGGCACGCATTTGTTATGTCGCGAGAGGGTTGACGCCGCCGGCCATCTGGTCAAGTTTCTGCGTCCGGTCGCGTCAGCGGCATTTTCCACTGGAGCCTGCATACGGAAGAGGAAAGCCCATGGCCGACGAAGCGCTTGTCGTCATCGACCTGCAGAACGATTTTTGTCCGGGCGGTGCGCTGGCGGTTGCCGGCGGCGATGAGATCGTGCCGCTGGTCAACGACCTGATCCGGCGAACCGACCATGTCGTGCTGACGCAGGACTGGCATCCCGCCGGTCATTCCAGCTTTGCCTCCAGCCATCCGGGCGCGCAGCCTTTCACGATGATCGAAATGCCCTATGGTCAGCAGACGCTGTGGCCGGACCACTGCATCCAGGGCAGCCTGGGCTCGGATTTCCATTCCGGCCTCGCCTGGACCAAGGCCGAGCTCGTCATTCGCAAGGGATTTAGGCCTGATATCGACAGCTATTCGGCTTTCTTCGAGAACGACCGCACGACCCAGACCGGCCTTGCCGGCTACCTCCGGGAGCGCGGCATCGACACGCTGACCCTGGTCGGGCTGGCGACCGATTTCTGCGTCGGCTTTTCGGCGCTGGACGCCGTCAGCCAGGGCTTCAAAACCACAGTGCGGCTCGATGCCTGCCGCGGCATCGATCTCAACGGTTCGCTCGATGCCATGCTGCAGCGCCTGCGCGACGCCGGCGTGACGCTCGAAGACCCTTTGTCGGATTGAACGGCCCTTGGGCAAGCACCCCCTCACCCGGATTGCCAGCCGAATTGCGAAGGGCAATTCGGGGCAATCCGACCTCTCCCCGAGGGGAGAGGAGGCTGCCGGCGCCGAAGCTCGTCTCTTCTCCCCAGCGGGGGTCCGAAGGACGGGCGAGGCCCGTGACTCGCCCCGGCATAGGTGGCCGCGTAGCGGCCGGATGAGGGGGCCTTTCTCGTACGCGATCCCATGCGCTGTAACAGTTTTCGCAATACTGTTTCCTGGAACAGCTTTTGCCGCCGAAGACCACGGCCTGCCCGGCGCTTCGATGTCGCTGTGGTGGGCGCTGCCCTTTGCCGGGCTGCTGTTGTCGATCGCCACCGGTCCGCTGCTGTTTCCTCATGCCTGGGAACATCACTACGGCAAGATATCGGCCCTTTGGGCCGCGCTGGTGATCGTGCCGCTGGCGATTGCCTTCGGTGTTCCCACAGCGACCGAAGCGGTGCTGCATGCGTTGCTCACGGAATACATGTCGTTCATCATCCTGCTGTTTGCGCTGTTCACCATTTCGGGCGGCATTCTCCTTGCCGGCAACATTCACGGCACGCCGCTGGTGAATGCAAGCCTGCTGCTGGTCGGCGCGCTGCTGGCCTCGGTGATAGGCACGACCGGTGCCTCGATGATCCTGATCCGGCCGATCATCCGCGCCAACGATAACAGGCCGTTCAACGCCCATGTCGTCATCTTCTTCATCTTCCTGGTGTCCAACATCGGCGGCTCGCTGACGCCGCTTGGCGATCCGCCGCTGTTCGTCGGCTTCCTCAGAGGTGTCGACTTCTTCTGGACGACCGCCAATCTCTGGCGCGAGACCCTGTTCGTCGGCGGTGCCGTGCTGGCCGTCTTCCTGGGCATCGACATCATCCTGCATCGGCGCGAGGCTGGCGCGCCGAAGATCAAGGATCCGACGCCGGACACGACGGTGCGTCTGCGCGGCCTGGCCAACCTTCCGCTGCTGGCAGGTGTGATCGGCGCCATCCTGCTGTCGGCGGCCTGGAAGCCGGGCGTCAGCTTCTCCGTGTTCGGCGTCAGTCTCGAACTGCAGAATCTGGTGCGCGACGCCATCATCCTGGCGCTCGCCCTGCTGTCGCTTCCGCTCTCCTACAAGAGCCACCGGGAGGCGAACGGCTTCAACTGGGGCCCGATAGCAGAGGTGGCAAAATTGTTTGCCGGCATCTTCATCTGCATCGTGCCGGTCATCGCCATCCTAAGGGCAAGCCATGACGGCGCGCTGGCACCGCTGGTGTCGCTTGTCAGTTCACCCTCGGGTACGCCCAACGATCTCGCCTATTTCTGGCTGACAGGGGCATTGTCGTCCTTCCTCGACAATGCGCCGACCTATCTGGTGTTCTTCGAGCTTGCCGGCGGCGACCCCCGGCACCTGATGACGGAGTTCGCTTCGACGCTTGCCGCGATCTCGGCCGGCGCGGTGTTCATGGGCGCCAACACTTATATCGGCAATGCGCCGAACTTCATGGTCTACGCCATCGCCCGCCATCGCGGCGTGAAGATGCCGGGCTTCTTCGGCTACATGCTGTGGTCTGGGCTGGTGCTGATCCCGATATTTTTGGTCGCGGGCTTTCTGTTCTTCGGCTGATCACCCGACGCCGACATAGCGGCGGACCGCCGACGGGTCGGCGCGCAACTCCTCGACGTCGACCGTCTCGCGGTTGCGGCCGTTTTCGATGAAGGCAACGTGGTCGGCGACCGAAAGCACTGCATCGACACGCTGCTCGACCAGGATGGTCGAGACGCCCATGTCGCGCAGCTTCGACACCGTCTCGCGGATCTTGGCGATCATCGACGGCATCAGCCCTTCGGTCGGCTCGTCGAGCAGCAGCACTTGCGGTTCGAGACAGAGCGCGCGCGCCATGGCCAGCATCTGCTGTTCGCCGCCGGACAATGTGCCGGAACGCTGCCGCAGCCGCTGGCGCAGCAATGGAAAGAGGTCGAGCACGTTTTCACGCGTCGCCTTGCCCTTGCTGCGGGCCATCAGGCCGATCTCGATGTTTTCGGCCACCGTCATTTCGGCGAACAGCCGCCTTCCCTGCGGCACATAGGCGGCGCCGGCCTTGGGCACCTCATGCGCCGGCAGCCCGGTCAATTCTTGGCCAGCCAGTTTGATCGAGCCGGCGCTTGAGGGAACCAGCCCCATGATGGCTTTGAGCGTCGTTGTCTTACCGGCGCCATTGCGGCCGAACAGGCACAGCACCTCGCCCTTGTTCAGCACCAGGTCGAGGCCATAGAGCACCTGGACCTCGCCATAGTAGCAGTCCAGTCCAGAGATGGTCAGCGCCTCGGACTTTGCCTCGGTCATGGGGCGGTCCCCAGATAGGCTTCCTGCACCGCCGCGTTCTGGCGGATCGCTTCGGGGGTGCCTTCGGCCAGGATCTTGCCGGCATTGAAGACGGTGATGCGGTCGGCGAGTTGCATGACGACAGGCATGTTGTGCTCGATCAGAAGCACGGTGGCGTTCTTGGCGATCTCGCGCACCAGGGTGATGAAATTGTCGATCTCGCTGTCGGCCAGCCCTTGCGTCGGCTCGTCGAGGATCAGCAGGCGCGGCTTCAGCGCGAGGCCCATCGCCACTTCCAACAGGCGCTGATGGCCGTAGGACAATTGGCCGGCCGGCATGTGGGCACGATCGGCCAGGCCGGTGCGTTCCAGTGCGGTCATGACAGCGGCCTGTATCGCGCTCTTGGAATGGCTGCCATGCCGCAGCGTCAGTTGCGCGGGCAGCGCGACGTTGGCGTAAACGGACAGGTTGGCATAGACGCTGGTGAGCTGGAAGGTGTAGGCGATGCCCCTGCGCACCCTGACATAGGCAGGCAGATTGGTGATGTCGGCGCCGTCGAAGACGATCATGCCGGCAGACGGCTGGATGCGGCCGCTGACCAGGCTGACGAAGGTGGTCTTCCCCGCCCCGTTGGGGCCGATCACGGCGCGGATCTCGCCCGGCATCAGCGCGAAATCGACATTGTCGACGGCGCGCAGACCACCGAAATTGCGCGACAGGCCCTTGGTGGTCAAAAGCGGCATCATGGCAGCCACCCGAGCCAGCGCTGGCGGATGCTGCCCAGAATGCCTTTCGGGAAAAACAGCACCAGCAGGATCAGCGCGATGCCGACGATCAGCAGATAGGCGGAGGTGTAGCCGCTGGTGATATCAATGACATAGTACATGAACAGCGTGCCGATCAGCGGTCCGAGCGTCGTCGCGGCACCCCCCAGCAGCACCCACAGCAGCGGCAGGATCGAATACTGCACCGACGCGAAGCTCGATCCGACATAGCCGAACAGCAGCGCATAGGCGGCCCCCGAGGCCGCGCAGATGATGCCGGAGATGACGACGGCGGCGAGCTTGTTCGAAAACGTATCGTAGCCGAGCATCTTCGTGCGCTCCTCATTCTCGCGGATGGCGACCAGCACGCGGCCATAGCGGGAGCGGACGATGGCCAATGTGACGAGCAGCACGATGGAAAACAGCGCCAGCGCTGTCATGTAGCGCACCGTCGGATTGGTGAGTTCGAGCGATGTAGCGCCAAAGCTGAGCACCCGCGCCGGCTGCGGCACGACCATGCCTTGGTCGCCGCCGGTCCAAGTCGCGAAGTAGAGGATGAGGAGGTAGAACACTTGAGCGAACATCATGGTGACGATCATGAAGGCGACGCCCGTGGTGCGCAACGCCAGCAGGCCGATCACGAGTGAAACAACAACACCACAGCCGAGGCCCGAGGCGAATGCCGCTGGTACGCTCCAGCCGAGCTGGATGACGGCAAGGCCGGCGCCATAGAGCCCGGCGGCGAAGAACATCGCATGGCCGAGGCTGAGCAGGCCGACATAGCCGAACAGCATGTTGTAGCCCATGGCAAAGACCGCCAGCACCATGATGCGGGCAAGCAGGCCGTGATAGTAGTCCGGCAGCAGGAAGCTCAGCACGAAGAGCAGGGCGATGACGCCGAGATGCAGGGCATAGGCTTTTGCCGGCGAAGCTTCGCTCATCGCGATGCCGTCCCGAACAGGCCTTGCGGGCGGAACACCAGCACCATGGCGACGAGCAGCGTGGCAATGATCTTGGCCAGCGTCGGCGAGAAGAACATCGAGATGATGCCGTCGGAGAGGCCGATCAGCACGGCGGCGACGACCGTGCCGCGCAGCGAGCCGAGGCCGCCGATGATGACGACGATGAAGGAGAGCAGCAGCGGATCCTGTCCCATCAGATAATGCGCCTGGCTGATCGGCACGATCAGCACCGCGGCAATGGCCGCCAGCATGGCACCGAGCGCGAAGACGCCGCCATAGACACGGCCGACAGGGATGCCGAAGGCCTGTGCGGTTTCGCTGTCATACTGCGTGGCGCGCATGACGAGGCCGATCCTGGTGCGCGTCAGCACCAGCCATGTCGCGGTGAGCAGCAGCGCGGAAGCGGCGATAACAGACAGTTTGTAGCCGGAATAGCCGAACCACGGCAAAAGGATGCGGTAGCTGAACGGCGGCTCGACCGGCCGAGCCTCCGGGCCATAGAAAGTCAGCGCCAGCTGCTGGATGATGTAGAGCATGCCGATGGTGGCGACGATGGTGGCTTCCGGATTGTAATTGAGCCGGCGCAGCACCAGCCGTTCGGCGACCAGCGCAATGGCGCCGACGATCAGCGGGGCAATCACCAGCGCCGCCAGGAAGCCGAGCGCAGGGTGACCGCCGATGGCCGTGGTGATCGCCCAGGCGAGCACCGCGCCCAGCATGAAGAACTCGCCATGCGCGACATTGACCACCCGCATGACGCCGAACACCAGCGACAGGCCGAGCGCCGTCAGGGCTAGCACTGACGAGGTGACGAGGCCTTCGAGAGCGGCGAGGAGGAGATGGGGACCGAAGTGCATGGGCTAAGCACCAGCGGATGCGCGAGGCACCCCCCTCTGGCCTGCCGGCCATCTCCCCCTCAAGGGGGGAGATTGGCTGTCCCCACGGCCTTCGCCAATAGCCAAGGGTGATAAATGGCCGCCTTCGCATGAACTGCCAATCTCCCCC
>NZ_RZTF01000271.1:0-2852 GCF_004023175.1 Mesorhizobium sp. M7A.F.Ca.MR.362.00.0.0 | reverse complement strand
ATCTCCCCCCTTGAGGGGGAGATGGCCGGCAGGCCAAAGGGGGGTGGGCCGAAGGGCACTGTGCTTACAAAACCAGGCTCACAGCGCCTGCGTCGTATAATCTCCCTCGGCCTCGTAAAGCCCGTCCTCGATCTTGGTCTTGTGCACGACCTTGAGCTTGCCGCACTCGACCTTGGAGATGTTCTGGATACCAAAGCACTGGTGGATCTTGCCGTTGAAGGTTTTTGGCCCCTGCGGATGCTGCGGGCCTTCGGCGAACTCGGTCAGTGCCTCGGTCGCCTCGACCAGCTTGGCGCGGTCTTCCGGACCCTTGTAGCCGGCGTCTTCCATTGCCTTCTTGACGACATAGAGCGTCTCCCAGCAGCCGAACATGTGGGCTGCGGTGGAGACATCCTTGGGATCGCCGACGGCAGCGCCATTGTCATCGATGCCGACAGCGGTGCGGTAGGCCTTCTGCGCTTCGGAATCGTTGGCCTGCGCATAACGCGGCGAGCCTTCCCAGAAATGGCTGCCGTCGAGGAATTCGAGGCCGGGGCTGTTGATGTCGGTGGCCTCGAGCGAATCGATGAAGCCGAACAGTTGCGGTCGGTTGGAGCCGTAGAATTCGCCGAGCTCCTTGACGAAAGTGAGCACGGCCGGGCCGACCATGACGTGGTAGATCACCTCGGTCTCGGCCGGGATCTGCGGGAAGTATTTGGTGAAGGACGATTCCGTCGGCGGGATGGCGATCTGCGCGATGACCTCGCCGCCTTGCGCCTTCAGTGCCGGCGGCAGGTAGTCGCGATGGTCGTAGCCGAAGGCGAAATCGGGGAATATCTGCGTCACCTTCTTGCCGGCATTGGCCGCGATCCAGGGCGCCATCGACTGGATCTGGCTCTTCACGTCGGTGATGCCGGGCTGGAAGACATAGCGGTTCAGCTTGGTTGAAGCGACGTGGTGGCCTTCGCTGACGACGAAATAGGGCATCTTGTTTTCGCCGGCGGCGGGCGCAGAGCCGATGACGACATGCGAGAACAGCGTGCCGAAGACGATGTCGGTCTTGTGCTGGGTGGCGAACTTGCCGACCACCTCGGCGCCACGGCCGGGATCGGTGCCGTCATCCTCGATGATCACCTCAACCTGACGGCCGTTGATGCCGCCGGCGGCGTTGATCGCCTTGACCGCGGCAGCGGTGGTCTTCTCGTACCAGCGGCCATAGGCGGCGCCGATGCCGGTTCGGTGCGACTGAAAGCCGATCTTGATCGGCGCCGAGCTCTGCGCCTGCGAATAACGGACGAAGCCGGGGGCAAGGGCCAGGCCGGCGCCGGCGGCCAGACCCTTCAGCGCTGTGCGGCGAGTCAGGGCAGTCTTGGAGAGGTCGAAAAATCCGTTCTTGTCAGCCATGTTCGTTCCTCTGTTTTTCAGTTTTGACCAACGATAAGGCGGCTTCGGCATCCTCGCTCAGAGGACGCAAAAAATTGCATGTGTACAAACTAAATCACCAAAGCCTTGATGTGGCAAGCGAGCTTCCCGACGATATCGAGGCCGTCCTTTTCTCATCCGGTGGTCGGCGTGGCAAGCAACCAGAGGCCGAAGACGGTGTAGGCGATCATCAGCAAGGTAAGCGGGAACTGGCTGAGGGCTGCACGGGCAGGCTGTGGGTGCAGGCGCCAGGCGAAGCCGTGGGCGACGAGGACGGCGAGCACGTGGCCAAGGATGATGGCGCCGGCCTGGACATTCCACAACCACCACGCCGAGTCCGCCCCGGCAACGATGCCGGCTTCGATCTGCATGTCGGCGGTGCCGAACAGGTTCCAGCCCATCGCGAACGGGTCGGAAAGTGCCGCAAGCGCATATTGGCCGTCGACGAGCAGCGCCGTCAGATAATGCGCGACATGATAGGCGAGCGCGATCGGCACGATCGACCACACCAGCAGGCCGGCCGCCTGGGCAAGGGTGTGATCGCTGCCGGCAAGACGCTGGCCAAGCCAGACGGCAAGCAGGAACACCGCCGCAAGCAGCACGAATGTCAGGATCAGCCCGAAAGTGCCGCTGCCGATCAGCGCGGTGCGGCCGGGAAATTCGAGCGGATTGATGCCGAACAGGCCGAGCCAGAAGAAGGTTTTCGACAGGCCGTCGAAGGACACCGACGACAGGGCGAGCAGCAGGAAGGCGATGCCGCTGGCCGGCAGGGGCTGCGCCGTCAGCAGCTTGGCGCCGGGCCAGCACAGGCCAAGCCGGCCGTCTTGGTTGCGTTCGGCCACGGCGAAGCGCGCCACCATCGAGAAGAAAACCGTCAGGAATTCACCGCTGCGGCTCCAGTCGCGATAGCCGAACGCCAGCATGGCGAGGAAAGAGAACAGCCAGTAGAGGCCGGCGGCCAAGGCCAGCCGCCCCGGATCGTCGGGCGCCGGATCGATGAGTTCGAACCAGGCGAAGGCGAAGAACAGGATGACAGCCGGCCAGCAGCCGACCCATCCGGGCAGGCGCCATGCTCCGTGATCCCTGGTCCCGAACAGGCGCGAGGCGAGACGCCATGCTCCATACCAGGGGTTCAGCCATGACCAGAGGTCGCCGAAGACACCCTGCAGCAGCGTGACGCCGGCCCACAACAGTGTCCAGATCACCAGTGGCAGAGGATTGGAAAGCGGGTCGCGGCTGCCGAAAAGGCCGGCGGCTATGAGGATTACAAAGCCGGCAAAGGAGAGCAGGCTGATGACGGTGCGGGCGGCGTTGCTGAGGGCAAACAACGGCAGGCGCCGGCGCCAGAAACGGTCCAGCAAATCCGCAGGCAGCAGCGCCAGGACGAGGAAGCTGACGGCCACGGCGAAGGCGCCGCCGATCAGATAGTAGCCGGTCGGCAGCAGCAGGAC
>NZ_RZTF01000026.1:32103-37648 GCF_004023175.1 Mesorhizobium sp. M7A.F.Ca.MR.362.00.0.0 | reverse complement strand
GCAACACCACCACCGGCTCCATCCTGGTCGACATCGTCGATGACATTCCGACGGCGCATGCCAACACCAACAGCGTGTCGGAAGGCGCGCAGGCCTCGGGCAACGTGCTGACGGACGGGACGGCGGACGTTCTGGGCGCCGACGGCGCTGCACCTGGCGGCGCGGTGACGGGCGTGGCAACCGGTTCGAACGTCTCGAACCCGGTTAGCGGCAATCTCGGCGGAGCCGGGATCGCGGGCCAGTACGGCACGCTGGTCCTGGGCGCCAACGGCGCCTACACCTACACGGCCAACGCCAACGCGGTGACCACCAATGCGGTCGATCACTTCGTCTACACCATCACCGACGGCGACGGCGACACCTCGACGGTGACGCTGGACATCACCGTGAACAATGTGACGGTGACGGCATCCGACACCGATGCGCTGGTCAGCGAGAAGGGCCTTGCGACGGGCAGCGACGCAGCCGGCAACAGCGAGATCTTCAACGGCGCGATCACGCCGGCCGGCGGCACCGGCCCGTACACCTATACGCTGACCTCGCCGGCAAGCGGCAGCTACGGCAATCTGGTGCTCAACGCCAACGGCACCTACACCTACACGCTGACCCAGACCTATGACGGTGTGACGACCAACAATGGCATCACCACCGAGCAGGACAAGGACAGCTTCACCTATACGGTGACCGACGCCCACGGCAACACCACCACCGGCTCCATCCTGGTCGACATCGTCGATGACATTCCGACGGCCATATCCCCAGCCTCTGCGGTCGTGGCTAACGGAGCAGGAGCGTCCGTCACGTTCGACCTCGATATCGATGGGGTGCTTACCAACAACTACGGCGCCGATGGTGGAACTGTCATCTTCCCGACGTCGCTCGACGGCACGGCGAGCGGGCTGACCTCCAATGGCGTTTCAATCGTGTATGACGTCTCCGCAGACGGCCACACGCTTACGGGCTTCGCCGGCGCCATTTCTGTGTTTGTTGTCACGCTCGACCCGGCGACGGCCTCCTATTCCGTGGATATGAACGGAGCCGTGGACAGCATAACCACCGTCGATTTCAACGGGGGTGGTTATAATTTCGTTGGCGGCAATGGTGCCTGGGCCGGCTTCAACACATTGGTCAATGACGACAGCAGGGATCTGCTCTTGACGCCTGTAGAAAGCGGCGTCAGTTCAGGAACTCTGAACACAAATGCGAATGAGGGCGGAGTTAGTGGCGGCAATTCGGTTGGCTCAGGCGAGAAAATGCGCCTTGATTATGTCGTGGACTTGACCGGAAGCCCACCGAACGGCAGTTATTCATCGCCATCGACCCATCTCTTCGAGCAACACTACGTTACGAACGGCGCGTCGGCGAAGTTCACCGGCATCTCTTCTTCGTCTGCGGCTCGCTTCGCTGCCTTCGACGATTCCGACACTGGGGGGAACGTGGTGGTTGGCGACGGCGTCCAGGATTCGGTTTCTGCGGTCGCAATTAGCTACAACGGCCAGACAAAGCTGGTGTCGTTCACCGATATTGGTACAACGGCAACGAACGTTACCGTTGGCGGTGAGATATTTACGGTGCATTTTGTCGATGGCGCAGCTGCTGGAACTCAATATGAGGTAGTTGTGGGTTCAATCTTGCAGAACACCTCGATAGCGACCTATACGGCCAACGGGTACAACAGTCTCGAGATTGGATTTGAGTCTGGAGACACTTTCAAGCTGGGAGACTTCGGCGCAGCAGCTTCGACGAACAGCCCGGTGAGCTTCGATCTGCCGGTCAGCGTCGTCGATGGGGACGGCGATACTGCTGCGGGCACCATCGGCATCACGTTGAGCCCGACGGGACAAACCGTCCAGAATCACTCGGCGGATTTGGCTGGAGACCCTCACTCGTATACTTCGACGCTGGCGGCGCCTCATATCATCGGATCGGATTTCAGCGACACGCTGACAGGTGACGGTGCCACCAACGTGCTCTTCGGCGGGCTCGGCAATGATGCGATCAACGGCGGAGCGGGCAATGACACTCTGATCGGCGGCTTCGGCCAGGATACCATGACCGGTGGCACGGGCGCCGATACATTTAAGCTCGACGGTCTCGACATCAAGGATCTCATCGTCGACTACAATGGCGGGCAAGGCGACAAGATAGACCTGACGTCGCTGTTCGACACAGCTCCCGGAGGAGCCAATGTTGGCGATTTCGTGAACTACGATTCGGCGACAGGCACTCTCAGTGTCGATCATGACGGGACCACCGGCGGCGCCAATTTCGTCGACGTGGCGACGCTGTCGAACCTGCCCGCGGCCAACACAATCACGCTGCTCTATGACGATGGCGCTACCCAGCACACGACGACGGCAAATCTGGTGGGTTAACGCCATAGCGCACAACCACGCGACTATGTTATACGTCGCTAATATCTAGGGGAGCTCAATATGAAACGTTCTGCAAGACTGCTTGTTTCCGCTGCGACGCTGTTGCTGGCAGTCGGGTCGACGGGGTATGCCGCCGACATCATCGACGGTCCGACGGGCGACTATTGCCGTGTCGTCGGCACCTCCAACCTGGTGCTGAACGACAACATCGTCGATCTGAAACAGGAGGTTGTGAAGCTGATGGACGAGTCGGTTGCCGTCGCCAACAGCTCGGAGTGGATCAACTCGTCGCGTCCCGTCTTCGTCTGGGCGTCGGAGGCCAAGGTCGCTTGCGGCAAGGCCTATGGCTACCTGAAGACGAACTACAAGGACGAAGACTACCTCAACAAATGCGAGTGTTTTCACGATCGCATGGTCGAGTACATGCACTGACCGGATAGGCGAACCCACGCCTGTTGGCCATCATGACAGCCGACGGATCCTTCCTGAAGGCGGTCGCGGGTGCGATCGTGTTGTTTGGCTTTGTCCAAACGGTCACGCCGGCCAGTGCCAACTGGCTGGAACGACCATCCGTGAAACCACAGCTTTCGTCCGGACTGAAGCAACCGGTGCGCTGTGATCCGGCCACGGAGTGGACCCGGCAGGCTTTCAAGGCATTTGCGAGTTGCCAGGCATCGATCTACGGCCTGGAGCCGATGCTGGCGCATGCGGTGATGGAGATCGAAAGCGGCTTCGACCCCGACGTGCAAGGCGGCGACGGCGAAGTCGGCCTGATGCAGGTGATGCCGGCGACCGCCAGGATGCTCGGCTTTCGAGGTTCCCTCGACGATCTCAGCGCGCCGGCGGCCAACATCGCGCTGGGGGTCAAATATCTTGCACAGGCCAACAGGCTGGCCGCGGGCGATCTGTGCACCACCGTCATGAAATATCGCGCCGGGCACAATGAAAGCCGGTTCTCGGCCCTTTCGGTCCGCTACTGCCAGCGTGCTCGGGCAATCCTGGCAAGGGAAGGCTTTGAAGTGACCGGGCCTTTGCCGGTGGCGACGTTCGGCTTTTCCGCATTTTTGCCGGGCGGAGAGGGCGGAGCCCCTGCCCAATTCTGGCCGGGGAAGGGGGCAAAGGGCGTTTGCGTGCGCCGCGTGTTCGTGCCGGGGCCGCGATACATGAAATGCGCCGACTATCGAAGTGCCGGGCAAGCAAGGCAGATCAGGGCCCTCAGAGGCAGGCTTTTCGGCGGCTAAAAGAACTACAGACGGCATTGCAAGTCCGCCGTAACATGCGTTGAAGACCAGACCGGGAACAATATCCGGCGGCACATAGGGGTGGAGCATTCATGGAAGCTGGCCGACAGGTCCACTGTCCGCGGACATGGGCAATCGCCTTGGCGCTCGCCGCGATCGTGTCGGGCTGCCAGTCGAACGGCGGCGTGTCTGAAGTGCTCGATCCGGCGGCGATTGCCGCGCCTGCCGGGCAGAACGGCGCCGCCGGTGGCGGTCCCGTCCAGGCGACCCAGTCGCTGGGTACCGGTTCGACCAAAGTCACGATGCTGCTGCCGCTGTCCGCCCCCGGAACGGCCGGGGAAAACGGCAGGAAGATGCTCGATGCGACCAAGCTGGCGATGACGGATATCGGCAACGGATTGCTGACGCTGACGATAGAGGACACCAAGGGCGACAGCGCGCAGGCCAGCAAACTGGCGGTAACGGCCATTACGACGGGATCGAAAGTCGTCATTGGCCCGACCGAGCTGCCGGCAGCCCAGCATATTGCCACGCTTTCGGGATCGAAGCGGCCACCGGTTCTGGCGCTTGCCGATAATTTCGCCGGCGGCGCCGGGGTTTATGCCGTGCTGCTTGGCGAAGCGGACAGCGCCGCAGCCGGCGCCGCGGGACTGGCCGCGAAAGGCAGCAAGAAGTTCGTACTGCTTGTCGCGGACAATCCAAACGCCGGCGCCACGGAGAAGCGGGTCGCAAACAGCCTCAGCATCTACGGCGCGGCGCTCGCGGTCACTCTCCGATATTCTGCCGGCGACGGTGGCGCGAAGGCGGTCGACGAAATGGGCTCACTCGTGGACGCCCCCGACGCCGTCATAGTCGCCAGTGGCAATGGCAGTCCGGCGCCCATCCTTGCCGCCCTCAAATCGAAGGGCATTCCGGGAAAGACCATCTCCGTCGTCGGGACGAACCGTTGGCTGGAGCACCCCATGGATCCGCTCTTCGAGGGGGCGTTTATCGCCACGCTCGATCCAAGTGAAACCGGGCCGATCGCCGACCGCTTCAGGACGACATACAACTATCCGGCTGACGTCAATGTGGCCTATGCCTATGATATGGTTGCCCTGACGGCAGGGATTGCCAGCGCGGTCGGGCCTGATGGTTTCAGCAAGAAAGTTCTCGAAAATCCAAACGGCTTTCGTGGCTCGACCGGCCTGTTCCGGTTTCGGGCCGACGGATCCAGCCAACGCTCGATGCCGTTCTATCGGATTGAAAAAGGTGCGCTCAAGCTGGTTGCCAAATCGACGTCGGGTTTCTGACCGGCGCAAATCCCTGAGATCCTGTTCAAGCTGATGGGCAGGCCGGGCCGCAGCCGTTTGGCGATCGCGCTCGGAAGTTTCCTGCTTCTGGCCGGGATACTGCTGATCATTCAGGGCGGGGCGTTGCTTTCGGTCGATCGGCCTGTCCGTGCCCCGTCGCCGGATGTTGGCGATACCCGGCCTATCCGGCCGGTTGCCCCGGTTGCCGGCGCGCAACGCCTGGAGCCGGCGCGCAAGGTTGCTCAAGACCTGATCGCTCCGCCACGGCTTGATCCCGCTGAGATCGAACGGGCCGAGCCCCGTCCGCCACTCAGCGAGCTCGGTCTCGCCGTGCCCCCGAAAACGCCAATGCCCGGGGATTGGCGGGAGGTCTTGCTCTACCGCCCGATTGCCACATCGTCGGCGATGTTCGAAGCCATGGGCCGCAAGGTGGTCATCAGCGGAGTGCGAGGCATCGATCTCGACAGCTCCTGCTCGTTTCATGACGTCACCTGGCCTTGCGGCGTGCGCGCCCGCGCCGTTTTCAATTCCTGGCTGAGGGGACGCGCGCTGCACTGTTTCGTACCGCCGGACGTCGAGCGTTTTGCCGTCGCCGCACCATGCAGGCTGGGCAAGCAGGATGTTGGCGCCTGGCTTG
>NZ_RZTF01000026.1:6740-32093 GCF_004023175.1 Mesorhizobium sp. M7A.F.Ca.MR.362.00.0.0 | reverse complement strand
CGGCTGGGCCACGGCGCTGCCGAGCGGCATCTACGGCAAGGCGGAGGCGACAGCCCGAAAGGCTGGGATGGGCATATTCGGCCCGGCGCAATAGCCTGCCATTCATTCCCTGATGTTTTGTTTGTTAACCGCCACGGGCGCAGCCTTGATGGGGTCATCGCGCAATCGATTAAATTGCAAGCTTCCTTGAAACTGAAATTGCAACACACCGGCCTTATACCAGCCCAACCACAGGAGATCGGCCAGTGATAAAGACTATGGCGAGCACCACCGACCAGGCATGGAAAAGCGTCGCTTTGCTGACCTTTCTGGGAACCGCTGCAATCCTGGGCGTTTCCGTCGGCCTCAATTATCTGCTCCTGTTCTCCGAGGCGCTGACGCCATTTGGGCGCAGCATGATCACGGCAATCCTGTTGCCCGTTGTCCTTGGCGTTCCGCTTTTTCTGTTCGTTGGATTAAAACGGATCGAGCTTCGTCGCTATCGCCGGGAACTCGACAAGTCGGCAACCTTCGACACCATGACCGGCTGCCTGAACGGAGCGGTCTTCACGTCGATGGTCGAAAAAAGAACGGCACGGCCGTCGGTACCGGGGCCGAAATCGGGCGCCTTCCTGGTCATCCATTCGGAACATCTGCGGTCCATCAACCTGCGCTTTGGTCTTGAATGGGGCGATCAAGCCTTGCGGCTCATAGCCTCGACCATACAATCGTCGGTGCGCGCGGAGGATCTGGTTGGACGCATGGGAACGTCGATGTTCGGGGTTTTCCTCGCCGGCGCGACCGAAGCAGAAGCCAGGGAAATCGGCGAGCGTATCCGGGCGCGCATCGCGCAAGTCTATTTCGCGCCAAAAGGGACCGAGGATGCCCTGACCGTCAAGGTCGGCGGCGTGGTGTTCGAAAACCAGGTGGAGTTCGCGGACATGTTCCGGTCCGCCGAGCAGCGCATGGCCGGCGTCCAGGACGGAGCCGCGTTTGAACTGACGCATCTCCATAGCTGACAATCGCTGGGAGCCAGAGCCATTCGGAACCCAGGGGAATTGTCGGACGCGGCCGCGGTTACGCTGACGACGGGGTAGCCCGTGAAGACGCCGCCCAGGTTTCGGCGATGGCGACGATCGCGGCGTTGATCGGTCCGCTCGGGATCGCCGGCATCACCGAGGCGTCTACGACAAAGGCATTGTCGAAGCCGTTCAGCCGCAAGTCAGGATCGACGACGGCCTCAGTGTCACGACCCATCCGGCACGTGCCGGCCGGATGGTGATGGGTGGAAGCAGCCCTGGCGATGAAAGCATCGAGTTCGGCATCGGACTGAACCGGTGCACCTGGCAGGATCTCCGTATCGCGCCATTCGTCCAGGGCCGCATGATGGCCGACCATGCGCGCCCGCTTCAACGCCATCCTGAATGTCGCGCGATCGTGTTCGGTTTCGAGGTAATGCGGGTCGATGACCGGCGCATCGTTGCGGCCCGGGCCGCTCGGTGTGATGCGCCCGCGGCTTGTTGGATGAGTGACGCCGCACAGGATGGTAAAGGCCGAGCCATAAAGCGGGGTCTTCAGGCCCTCGGCCGCCGACGGCGCGACGACGCAGGCGAGCACGATATCGGGACTTCCCGTGGAGCGGGTCGGGTCGTCGCTGTGCAGGTACATCAGCGATTCGGAGTGCTGCAGGCGGGAGGGCGGCACCGGCTTCTTCGTGCTGTAGACATTGCCGAGAGCCAGCAGATGATCCTGCAGGTTGCGGCCGACATCGCCGCGATCGGCAAGGCAACGTATGTCAGCTTGCTTCAGCGTATCGGGACAGCCAATGCCCGACCGCATGAGGATGAGCGGCGTGGATACTGCGCCGGCGCAAAGGACGATCCGGTCGGCGCAGAGCGTTCCGGTCTCACCCCCGCACACCACGCTCACGCCCGTGATCTTGTGGCCGTCCAGCACCAGGTGCTCGACCTCGTGGCCGGCAAGCAAGGTCAGGTTCGGCCGCGCCATGACCTGCGACGACAGATAGGCGTCGGCGACGCTCAGGCGCTTGCCGTCACGTATGTTGAGTGAATTGGGACTAGTGCCGACCAGTTCGCCGCTGTTGTGGTCGCTCAGGGCGGGAGCACCCATGGCGCGCCCGGCGGCGATGTAGGCCCGCACGACCGGACTGACTTCGGCGTCCGGCAGATAGACGTCCAGCGGGCCACTCTTGCCGCGTGTCGGCCCGTCGAAGGCAGTGAAGGCTTCGCTGCGGATGAAGCCCGGCAACAACCCCCGATAGGACCAGCGCTCGCCGCCGGCTTGCGCCCAGGGTTCGAAATCATCGGCATGGCCGCGGACATAGGCCATTGCATGCAGGCAGCTCGAGCCGCCGACGATCCTGCCGCGCGGCCATTCATGGACGCGGTTGGCGGTGAAGGGCTGGGGCACGGTCCGGTAGCTCCAGTCGTAGGCGCGGCCCTGGAGCATCGTCCATTTCAGCGGATCGGCGATGTCGGGATCGGCCGGCATCGCCCCGGCCTCGATGAGGCCGACCTGGCAAGACCGGTCTTCACTGAGCCGGCTGGCAACAACCGAGCCTGCGGATCCCGCGCCGATCACCAGCACGTCGAAATGACGTTTCAATTTGAAATTCCCCGCACAGGCTCACTATCGGAAGCTGATACGATCACGCGGCAAAGGCGCCGGCATTCGACCGTTCCATGATCTGTCTCTGCACGGACAAAAGGTGCGCGCGCATTGCGGCCTCTGCCGCTTCGGGATCGCGCTGCGAGATCGCCTCGGCGATCAGGCGATGCTCGCCGTCGCGGTGGGCGATCCGCTTGGGGCAGGTGGGAGCTGCGGTGCGCGCAACTTTCACCCGCGCATCGACGCCGACCTGGCGCAGCATCTTGTAGAATTCCGCGGCGAGATGGTTGCGGGCCGCGGCAACGATCGCGAGATGGAAAGCGAAGTCGACCTCCCCCGACGGGGCGTTCTCCGGCGTGGTTGCCGCGTCGAGGATCCGCGCCGTCTCGAAAGAGGAGGCGCGCAGCGACGCCAGTCGGGCAAGGCCCGGCTCCATGATCAGGCGCAATTCCAGGACCTCGATCGGATTGGTTACCCTGACCAGTTCCTCGCCATATCTCGGAAGAGCGGTCGGCGCCCGCCTGGCGCGCGCCGGTTTGAGGTCGCCCGAAAGGCGCAGCACTTCAAGCGCCTTGCGAAGCTGATGGCGCTTGACGCTCAGATGTTCCGCAAGATCGCGCTCGGACGGAAGCTTGCCGCCGCCCTGCTGCAACTGGCGGACCGCGGCGATGATGTCGTCGAGATCCGATGGTCCGACCTGCGGCTCGAATGCGCTCAAAACCAAATCTCCTGTCCGATCGGCAGACCGCCGACTCAACGTCCCGACATCATATTGTGACACGAAAACCTGTTCGACGGCACTCAACCAATTCAACCAATCTACAACTGTACGCAATGGTTGACAACACCAGTTGCGCGATGGTTGACTGCCATGTCGACGGTTGCCATCGCGGCGGGCCGTTTTCTCCCGAGGATCACGCATGCCGGCTGGCGAAACCTTTGACTACGTCATTGTCGGTGCGGGATCGGCCGGCTGCGTGCTGGCGAACCGGCTGAGCGAGGACCCTGCCGTATCGGTGCTTCTGCTGGAGGCGGGGGATTGGGACCGCGATCCGATGATCCACATCCCGCTCGGCTGGGGCAAGATACTGACCGAGCGCCGCCACGACTGGATGTATTTCTGCGAGCCCGAGGCCAATGTCGGCGGGCGCAAGGTCGAATGCGCGCGCGGCAAGGTCATCGGCGGCTCTTCCTCCACCAACGCCATGGCTTATGTGCGCGGCAATCGCGGCGACTACGATCGCTGGGCGGCAAGCGGCCTGACGGATTGGTCGTTCGACAAGGTGCTGCCCTACTTCAAGAAGCAGGAGCGCTGGGAAGCGGGGGAAAGCCGGTACCGTGGTGGCAGCGGGCCGCTGAACACCCAGTTCTGCCGGTATAAGGACGAACTGATCGATGCCTTCGCCACAGCCAGCCGTGATGCCGGATACCCGCAGACCGACGACTATAACGGCGCCATACAGGAAGGCTTCGGCCGGCTGCAGATGACGATCGCCAACGGCCGCCGCTGCTCGACCGCGACCGCCTATCTGCGGCCCGCCATGCGCCGCGGCAATGTCAAGGTGCTGACCGGCGCGATGGCGACGAAGATCCTGCTCAGGGATGGCCGCGCGGCGGGCATTGCCTACACCAGAGGCGGGGCGAGCCATGAAGTTCTGGCGCGGCGCGAAGTCCTGCTTGCCGGCGGCGTCATCAACACGCCGCAGCTGATGATGCTGTCAGGCATAGGCGACAGCGGTGAGCTCGCGGCGCATGGCATCGAGACGAAGGTCGATCGTGCGCAGGTCGGAAAGAATTTGCAGGACCATGTTTCGGTCATCCTGATGTATCGGCGCAAACAGCCGGGACCGTTTCTCAAGATGATGCGGGCCGATCGTATCGGGCTGGATTTCGTCAAGACTTATCTCACCGGAAAGGGCTTTTCGGGAGATGTGCCTGGCGGCGTCGTGGCATTCCTGAAGAGCGACGCAAGCCGGCCGCTGCCGGACGTGCAGCTGCTTTTCACCGCTGCACCGCTGGGGGCATGGCCTTACATGTCGCCGTTCAAGGCGCCGTTCGCCGACGGCTTTGCGACCCGTATCGTTGCGGTGCAGCCGGAGAGCCGCGGCAGCGTCAAGCTGGCGTCGAGCGATCCGGTCGCCGCGCCGCTGATCCACCAGAACTTCCTGTCCTCGCAGCGCGACTGGCAATCGCTTCGCGCCGGCTTTCGCGTTGCGCGCAACCTTGCCAGCCAGCCGTCCATGGCTCCGTTCGTTGGCGCGGAGTTCTTTCCCGGCCCGAAATGCGAGAGCGACGAAGAGATCGACGAGCATATCCGCAAGACCTCGATCACCGTGCATCATCCGGCCGGCACGTGCCGCATGGGCGTTGATGCGGCATCGGTGGTCGATCCGGAATTGCGGGTGCGCGGCATCGCCGGACTTCGTGTCGTGGACGCCTCGGTCATGCCCGACCTCGTCTGTGGTAACATCAATGCGGCGGTCATCATGATCGCCGAAAAGGCCGCGGATCTGATCCGCAGCCGCGCTCAACAGAGCGTGGCGGCCTGATAGAGGCGGCCGGAATACAACCAAAGTCTTTTGGTTGAGACTGAAAACTGCGTTGGTTGGACTGTCATGCGCTTCCGCATGGCCGTGGCGAAGCGGTTTCACGCCCTGATTGCGAGCCGTATCTCGCGCATTTCTAGGCTATTCTGCCTATTTCTGGGCATTTGCCTCCCAAAAATGCACCTCAACCAAAAACTTATAAAATTCGCAATTTGGGTATTGTCGAGCAAAACCAATGCGAATACGGTTGAGTTGGTTAGAAGTATTTTCTTCGTGACGAGAGGTGTCCGATATGTCCCTGGCGCAACCAGCTAACGATGTGCTCACCAACAAGAAGGCAGCACTCAAGGGCCTCTATGACGCCCTCTACGCAAAGAACATGTTTCCGTTCTGGGCGACGTCGGAAGGCGTCGATCATGACGAGATCAAGCAGCTGATGGCGACGTCGAAGGCCGTTCCCTTCGTGTGGTCCTATTCGGACATCGAGCCGCTGCTGCAGCGCGCCGCCGAACTGGTGACCATGGACGACAGCGAGCGCCGTTCGCTGATCCTGGTCAATCCCGGTCTTGCGCCCAAGCGTGCATCGGTCAGCACCATGTACACCGCCTACCGCCTGAACGATCCCGACGAGATCATGCCGCCGCACAAGCACTCGCCGAGCGCCATCCGCTTCGGCCTGACCGGCAAGGGCAATTTCACCGGCGTCGAGGGCGAGGACGTGGTTTTTGGCCCGGGCGACATGGTGCTGACGCCCAACGACGCCTGGCACAATCATGGCACCGTCGGCGGCGAGCAGGCGGTCAACCTGTCGGTGCTCGACCTGCCGCTGGTCGAAACGCTGCATGCCGTCCATTTCGACCACAAATACACCGAGATGGTCGATGGCAAGGAAGTCGAGAAGAAGGTGCAGACCGCCCGCTATCCCGGTGACTACTCACAGCGCATCTATGGCGAGGGTGGCCTGATGCCGCGTTTCGTCGATCACAAGCGCGGCGGCGGCCTGTCGTCGCCGATGTATGTCTATCGCTGGGAGAAGATGGAAGCGGTTCTCGACGCCCACAAGGATTGGGATGGCGACCCTCATGAAGGCATCGTCATCGACTATGTCGATCCGACCACCGGCGGACCCGTCTTCCACACCATCAATTTCTACGTGCAGATGCTGCGCCCCGGCGAGAAGACCTTGCCGCAGCGCGAGACCGCCAGCCTGCTTCTGGCGCCGTTCCGCGGCAACGGCCATTCGATCATCGACGGCAAACGTTATGACTGGAACCAGTTCGACACCATCGCCATACCTGGCGGTTCCTGGGTCGAGCATGTCAACGGCTCGTCGAGCGAGCCGGTGATCTTCTTCGGCGCCACCGATGCGCCGACGCAGAAGGCGCTGCTCCTCTACAAGCGCTGGGGCCGCAACCAGGCCGGCGATCTGCTCCGCCTCGTCTAGCTCCGATCCTATTGTCCCGCCGCCAATGGCGGCGGGACATCGAAATGACGTTTCAGCAGCAAGGGCGTATGCATTTGGTTTCGGCGTTCAACACCAAGCAGATCGGCCATGTCGACTGCCCAGGCGGCGGCCAGGTCTGGGTCGACGGCAACATCCTCTATATCGGCCACATGCGGCCGCCGAGCGGCACGACGCTGGTCGACATTTCCGACCCGCGCAATCCGCGCAAGATAGCGACGATCGATGTTCCGCCCGGCTGGCACTCGCACAAGGTGCGCGCCAAGGACGGGCTGATGATCATCAACCACGAGCGCTTTGGCGATGCCGGCCCGGCCGATTTCGGCGGCGGACTGGCGCTCTACGACACCACCAAGCCGGCACAGCCCAAGCTCATCTCGAAATGGATAACCGGCGGCAAGGGCGTCCACCGCTACGACTTCGACGGCCGTTACGCCTACATCTCGCCGACCGCCGACGGTTATGTCGGCAACATCGTGATGATCCTCGACCTGATCGATCCCACGAAGCCGGTCGAGGTCGGACGCTGGTGGATACCCGGCCAGTGGACCGGCGGCGGCGAAGAATACCCGTGGCATGACTATGTCACGCCGCGTTGCCACCATCCTTTGCGCATGGGCGACCGGCTCTATGTCAGCTACTGGCATCACGGCCTGTTCATCCTCGACATTTCGGACATCACCAAGCCGAAGCTGGTCTCGCACGTCAATTCGAGCCCGAGCTTTCCGCATCCCACCCACACCTGCCTGCCGATCCCACAGCCGCTCAAGGGTCGCAACATCATGGTGGTGGCGGACGAGGATGTCGCCAAACTGCGACCTTCGCCGCCGGCCTTCACCTGGATCTATGACATCACTGACGAGACCAACCCGTTGCCGATCTCGACCTTCCAGGTGCCTGGCCTCGACCCGGATGGCGCGCCTCAACCGCCGATGACCGGCTGCCACCAGCCCTCCGAGCGGTTCAATGGAACCGTCATTCCGTTTGCATGGTTCGCGCAGGGGCTGCGCCTCGTCGACATCGCCGATCCGTTCTCGCCAAAGGAAGTCGGCCATTTCATGCCCGACGCGCCGGAGGGGGCGGAGCGTTCCTCGTCCAACGACGTGACCATCGACGACCGCGGCATCGTCTACCTGATCGATCGCATCCGCGGCGTCGACATCATCGAAACCAGCGTTCTCTAGGGGGGTATGTTGAGCGACAGCACGCGAAAATCCGCCAGCCACTACGCCATCGGCAACAAGAACCCGAACCTGCCGTTTCATCCGGCGGTGCGTGCCGGCGATTTCATCTTCGTCTCGGGCCAGGTGCCGAAGGACGAGAACAACAACGTGATCAGCGGCACGATCGAGGAAGAGACGCTGGCGACGCTGAAGACCATTGCGCGCGTCATCGCGCATGAAGGCGCGACGCTGTCGGATGTCGTGCGGATCACCACCTATCTCGAGGATACGCGCGATTTCGGCCGCTACAACAAGGCGTTCCTCGAAGGGATCGGCGACGCCGTTCTGGCGCGCACGACCGTCGAGGCAAAAGCGGTCATCAACACCAAGATCGAAATGGACGCCATCGTCTACAAGCCGCTCCCGGCGAGCAAGTAGACCCTGGACACTAGCGAGGAGACGACATGTACAAGCTGTTAGGCCGCCAGACATCAGGCAACGTCCAGAAGGTGCTCTTCATGCTCGAAGAGCTGGGAGCCTCCTACAAGCGCGAGGATTATGGCCGCCAGTTCGAGAACACGCAGACTGCGGAATACAAGGCGCTCAACCCGACCTCCAAGGTGCCGACGCTGGTCGACGGCGACACCGTGATCTGGGAGTCCAACACCATCCTGCGCTATCTCGCGGCATCCGGCGGCGAACAGTTGAATGGCGCCACGCCGGCCGAAAAGACCGAGGTCGAGCGCTGGATGGACTTCCTGCTGGCTGCGGTCAATCCGGGCTACCTGGCGGCCTTCAAGGGCGCCAAGCTCACGCCCGAAGAACAGACCGCCGAATACAAGGAACAAGTGAAGGACCTTGTCGCGCAGCTCAAGATCGTCGACGGCCACCTGGCCGGCAAGGACTTCCTGGCGCTCGGCAAGCTGACCCTTGCCGACATTGCCTGCGCGCCGATCCTGAAGCGCTGCGTCGACTTCAAGATCGACCGGCCGTCAATGCCCAATCTGGAGCGCTGGGTGGCCGCAATCGCCGCCCGGCCGGCCTTCAAGGCGGCAACCACCGCTGCTCCCGCAAAGGCGGCATGATGATCAAGCGCGCCGCTCTCATCGGACTGGGAACGATGGGTCCAGGTATCGCCGCGCGGCTTTCGCGCGGCGGGCTCGATGTGACGGCGTATGATGTTTCGCCAGGGGCAATCGAGCGCGCCCGCGGCATGCTTGATCTGGCCGGCGGCGTGCTCGACCGTCTCGACATCGAGGCGCCCGGGACTGGCGCCGGCAGCGTGCGTTTCGTCGAGACGATCGCCGAGGCCGTCGATGGCGCCGAACTGGTGATCGAGAACGTGCCCGAGAATATCGAGATCAAGGCGCAGACCTATCGCGACATCGATCCGCTGATCGGCCCGTCCGTCATCGTCGCGTCCGACACGTCGGGCATCCCGATCACCAAGCTGCAGGCGCATATCTCGCATCCCGAGCGGATGGTCGGCATGCACTGGTCGAACCCGCCGCACATCATCCCGATGATCGAGGTGATCGGCGGCGAGAAGACCGCGCCTGAAACCGTGGCTGTTATCCGCGACCTCATACGCTCGATCGGCCTGCTGCCGGTGGTGGTGAAGAAGGACGTTCCAGGCTTCGTCGAGAACCGCGTGCTCTATGCGCTGCTGCGCGAGGCGGTCGATCTTGTCGAGCGCGGCGTCATCGAGCCGGAAGACCTCGACACCTGCGTGTCGTGGGGCATCGGCTACAAGATTGCCGTCATCGGCCCGATGGCGCTGCTCGATATGGCGGGGCTGGATATCTACAAATCCGTCTCGTCCTTCCTGAATGCCGATCTGTCCAACCGCGACGATGTCGCGCCGATGGTGCTGGAGAAGACGGCTGCGTCTAAGTTCGGCATCAAGTCGGGCGAGGGCATGTTTGCCTACACGCCCGAGCAGACAAAAGCGCTACAGGGTGAACGGGCGCGCAAGCTCGTCGCGGTGCGCCGCATCCTGGAAGGCCGGGAGTAGCCAATGTCACATGGTGCGCACAGGGCAGGCCGGTTCGAGGAGTTCCACCGGCCGGCTGTTTGTGTGAAGGGCGCCTTCGCCATCAAGATGGTGCGGGTGCGGCAGAAAACAGCGCGCGGGGCGGCAAGCCATGCGCATTGAAACCATCCGAGCCGCCGGCGACAGGCCGGCCCATATCCGCCATGACGATCTGATCTCCGCCAAGGGCGTTTCGGTGGTCATGGCCCGGCAGCTGATCCTCAGCAACATCGATCTTTCGGTGCCAAAGGGATCGTTCGTTTCCCTTATCGGCCCTTCCGGCTGCGGCAAGAGCACCTTGCTCAAGGTGCTGGCCGGGCTGGTGCAGCCGACCCAGGGCAGCGTTTCGATCGCCGGGCTCGCGCCGATCGAGGCGGCGCGCAAGCGGATGATCGGTCTCGTCTTCCAGGACGCCAACCTGCTTCCCTGGAAAAACGCCGTCGACAATGCCTCGCTGCTGCTCGGCATTGCCGACAAGTCGCTGTCGCGCTCGGATCTGCGGGCGCGCGGGCAGGAGATGCTGGAACTGGTCGGGCTTGGCGACAGCGCCCACAAGCGGCCAAACGAGCTGTCGGGCGGCATGCGCCAGCGGGTCGCCATTGCACGGGCCCTGGCGCTCGATCCGGCGGTGCTGCTGATGGACGAACCGTTCGGCGCGCTCGATGCCATCACCCGCGATTCGATGGGCCAGTCGCTGCTGGAGATCTGGCAGCGGACCGGCAAGACGATCGTGCTCGTCACCCATTCCATCGACGAGGCCATCCATCTGTCGCGCCATGTCCACGTGCTGGGGATCAAGCCGGGGCGGATCACCGAGAGCCTCGACATTGCGCTGCCTTATCCGCGCGACCTGTCGGTCACCGAGGATCCGGAGTTCGTCAGGCTGGTAGTCCAGTTGCGAACGATGCTGCGCTCCAGCCATCAACCGGGAGGCGCGTCTTGAGCGACCAGCCCATCACCGATCTTTCCGAGCCGCGCCTCGCCTCCAGCTGGAGTGCGGCGACCGGCAGCTGGCTGCCGGCGGTTATCCTCCTGCTGGTGACGATCATGGCGTGGGAAGCGGCCGTGCGGATCTTTGCCATATCCGCTTTCATTATTCCCGCTCCGTCCGAGATCGCGAAGTCGCTGGTCGCGCAATGGGGCACGCTGATGCAGGCGACGCTGGTGACGGCGGGCGAGATCCTGTTCGGCTTCCTGGTCTCGGTCGTGGTCGGCATCGCCATTGCGCTGATCATCGTGCGCTTCGATTGGTTGGGACGCGCCCTGTATCCGCTGGTGGTGCTGTTCCAGAACGTGCCGAAAGTCGCGCTCGCGCCGATCTTCATCCTCTGGTTCGGATATGGGCTGGCGCCCAAGATCGGCCTGATCCTGGTCATCGCCTTCTTCCCGGTGACGCTCTCCATGCTGGCGGGCATGCAATCGGTCGACCGCTCGCTGCTGTCGCTGATGAATTCGGTCGGGGCCAGCCAGACGCAGATCCTGTTCAGGATCCGCGTTCCGCACTCGCTGCCAAACCTTATGGCCGGAACCAAGATCGCCGCCACGTTGAGCGTGATCGGCGCCATCGTCGGCGAATTTGCCGGGGCGTCGGACGGTCTCGGCTACGTCATCCAGTTCGCTTCGACCCAGCTCGACACGGCGCTGGTCTTCGCAGCGCTGCTGCTCGTTTCCGTGCTTGGCATCGCCTTCTACTACGCCGCCGAAATCCTCGAACGCATCGTGGTGCCGTGGGCGCCGAAATTCAGCCAGTCCTAGGCCCACTCGATCAACCAAATTCATAAAGGGGAACAAAACATGCTGAGACGGTCACTTATCAAGGCAGCTACCTTGGCAGCTTTTGTCGGCGCGCTCGGCTTCTCCAGCGCGGCTCTGGCGGCCGACAAGGTCAACGTCCAGCTTGACTGGGTGGTGCGCGGCAATCACGCCATGTTCTTCGTCGGCAAGGAAAAGGGCTTCTTCGCCAAGAACGACATCGATGTGGCCGAGATCCGCAAGGGGTCCGGCTCGCCGGACGCGATGCGGCTGGTGGGCAATGAGAACGCGGATTTCGGGTTCGGCGATCTTCCCACGCTTGCCGTCGCACGGTCGCAGAATGTCCCGGTCGTGGCGCTGGCGGCTGTCAACCAGCACTCGCCGCTGGGGATCATTTCGCTGGCCAAGACGCTGAAGCTCACCAAGCCGTCCGACCTCAAGGGACTGACCATCGGCATTCATCCGGCCGGCTCCACCTACATCTTCTTCAAGGGTTTCCTGGCCGCCAACGGCCTGACCGAAAAGGACATGACGCTGAACAGCGTCTCGCCTCCCTATGAAAGCTATTTGCTGCTTGGCCGGGTTCAGACGGTCGTCGGCTATATCGATGCGGAGGTTCCCGAACTGGAAGCGAAGGCCGGAGGCCCCGGCTCGCTCAGCATCATGATGGGGGCGGACCATGGGTGGAAAGCCTATGGCTCGGGCCTGTTCACCTCGCAGGCGATGATCAAGGACAACCCGGACGTCGTACGCCGCTTCGTCAAGGCCTACAGGGAAGCCTTCGACTATGTCGTGGCACACCCGGAAGAGGCTGCCGAGATCACCGCCAAGGCGGCGCCCGGCTATGCGGAGAAAAAGGATGTGCTGCTGGCGCAGATCAACGCCGACATCGCCTCGACGTTCAGCAGCCCCGACACAAAGGAACACGGTCTCGGCTGGATGACGAAGACTCAGTGGGAGGAGACCCTGAAGACGCTGACGGACCAGGGCGTGCTCAAGGCGGCTCTGTCGGCGGACGACGTCTTCACCGACGCATTCCTGGCAAAAGAATAAGGGGCGCGCGGTGTTCGAACGGAAAGCTCGATGAGCGCCTACCGGCAGACAAGGCTGTCCCGCGCGATGCCGCAGGACACATCACGCTCGCCTTTCGCCGCATCGGTGCGGTCGAGCGTGACCTGCACGCGGGTGGCATATGCGCGGCTCGCCAGACCGCACCACAGCCGCTCGACGGGCAGGTTCTCGCGTTTGTCGTTGAGGATCGTGAACGTGCCGGTCTTCGCATCGAACCAGAGCTCGACGCGGGTCTTCTTGCCCGGCTCGACCGTTGCGATCCCGGCTGAATACCAGTGGGCGAAGTCGGCGTTGCAGGAGAGGCCTTCGCTGCCCGCATTCGAGATCGTCAACGGAACCATGTCGAGCCCGTCAGTGCCGGTGCGGACGGTGACATGGTGCAACTCAACCGCGTTGGCGAAGGACGACAACGCCAGCATCACCGGAAGGGCATAACGGATCTTCACTTTGCCTGAGCTCCACAATGTAATTTTTCCTAGGCAGTCTATCTCGCTTTTGCGCAATAACAATAAGAATATTGATTGGTAAACAACAGAGAGGGTAACATGTTAAAGTTTCTTAAGAGCAGTGTAAGTGCAGTTATATTGACCGGTGTCTTGATGAGCGGCGCGCTTGCCGGCGAGGTCAAGTCGATCGCCATCCTGACGCCCGAAGAAGGCACGGACTATGGCTGGAACCAGCAAGGCATCGACGCCGCCAAGGCGGCGGGCAAGGCCGCCGGCGTCGAAGTGGTCGTGGCCCAGGGGCTCGGCTATGGCGACGTTCGTCCGACCTTGCGGGAACTTGCCTCCGACGGCGCCAGCCTGTTGATCGCGCATGCCAGCGGCTACAACACCTCGGCGCCCGAAATCGCCAAGGAACTGAAAGTTCCGGTGGCGATCGTCGACACGCCAGCCGGCCTGGAGAAGGGCCTCGTCGCCGACTATACGCTGAGCGGCCACGAGGGTGCCTATCTCGCCGGCCGTCTCGCCGCCAAGGTGTCGCGTTCCAAGTCGGTCGGCATCGTCGTCTCGGGCGAACCGCCATCGTGGAATTCGCAGTCGGCGGCGTTCGCACAAGGCGTGAAGGCGGAAAATCCTGAGGTCAAGATCACCTATGCGGTGATCGGCCCTGCCGCCTACAGCGATGCGGCCGGCGGCAAGCGCGTCACCGAAAGCGTGATCGCATCGGGTGCCGACATCATCTTCGGCCAAGGCAACGGTTCGAGCTTCGGCATGCTGCAGGCGGTCGAGACGACCAAGGCAGCCGATGGCGGCAAGGTCTATTTCATCGACGTCATCGGCGACAAGTCACCGATCGACAAGGGCTTCCTGCTGTCGTCGGTGGTGTGGAACATCGAGCCGGTCTATGCGGCGATGATTGCCGACCTGAAGGCCGACACGTTCGGCACCAAACACTATACGATCGGCCTCAAGGACGACTCGGTCAAGCTGCTGAAGACCGCTGCGGTCCCGGACAATGTTTGGACGGAAATCCAGGCGCTGCGCGAGGACGTCATTTCCGGCAAGATCAAGGTTGAGCCGGTCTATGACGCGGCCGCCGTCAGGGCATTGATGACCAGCGTCGCCCAGTAAGGCGATCACGGTCGGCTGCCGGAGGGGTGATCCGTTCACCCCTCCGGACGATTCCCGTTTTTTTGGTGCTGGGCTTTCATGAGCGGTTTTTCTTCATCGTCCGTTGCCGGGCGCGACGCGCGACATCGTCGCGCTTGAAGGCGTGACCAAACGGTTCCCCGGCATCGTTGCCAATGACAGCGTCGACCTGTCGATCCGCCCGGGCGAAGTGCATGTGCTATTGGGCGAGAACGGTGCTGGAAAATCGACATTGATCGGCATGTTGTCAGGCCTGCAGCAGCCGGACGAAGGACGCATACTGGTCGACGGCAAACCGACGCCGATCACCTCGCCGCGCCATGCGCTGGCACTCGGCATCGGCACCGTATTCCAGCACATGATGCTGGTGCCGACGCTGACGGTGGCGGAAAATTTCCTGCTTGGCGGGCCGTGGTGGCAGCGCCCCAGGACCGAGGAACTGGCGGCGCGCGTCGCCGAGATCACCGGCACGCTCGGCATCACCGTCAAGCTTCAAGCCAAGGTATCGGAGTTGTCGCTCGGCGGGCAGCAGCAGGTCGAGATCCTGCGCGCGATGCTGCGCAACAGTCGGCTGCTCATCCTTGACGAGTCCACCTCCATGCTGACGCCGAAAGGTATCGACGAACTGGGCGCGCTGATGCGCCGCCTCGTCGAGCAGGGCCTGGCGATCGTCTTCATCACCCACAAGCTCAAGGAGGCGGCTGCCTTCGGCGACCGAATCTCGGTGCTGAAGCTTGGCCGCAAGGTCGGCGAGATCCCGCCCGAGCGGTTTCGCGCGCTGGGCGAACAGGAGATCGTCTCGGAGATCGTGGAATTGATGTTCGGCAAGCAGAAGGATGACCCGGAAGCCGTCGAGCGTCCTGTCCGCACTGCCCGCGCCGGAACGGCCCCGCTGCTTCAGGTCGCGGATCTGGCGGTCGCGCCGACGGACAATGCGCCGGGCCTGTCGTCGATCTCCTTCGACATCCGCCCGGGCGAGATCCTGGGCATTGCCGGCATCGACGGCAACGGCCAGAAGCAACTGGCGGAAGCGCTGGCCGGCCAGCGTACAGCTGCCGGCGGCTCGATACGGCTGGACGGCGCCGCCATCGAGACGCTGAGCGTCGGCGAGCGCTGCCGGCGCGGCCTTCGCTACCTGACCGACGACCGGCTGGGCGAGGGCACTGTCGGAACCTTCCCGGTCTCGATCAACTTCTTCCTCAAGCAGGTCGGCGCGGCCCCGTTCTGGCGCAACGGCGTCGAGCAGCGCGCGGAGATCGACAAGCGCGCCACCCAGCTCGTGCGCGAATATGACGTGCGTACGCCGAGCCTGAAGACGCCTGTCGCGAGGCTGTCCGGCGGCAACATCCAGAAGGTGCTTCTGGCGCGAGAACTGGCTGAGGGCGCCAAGGTGGTGATCTTCAACAAGCCGACCTACGGTCTCGATCTCGCCAACACTTTGGCGTCGCGCCAGCGTATTCGCGACACGGCGGCGCGTGGCCTTGCGGTGCTGCTGATCTCCACCGACCTCGAGGAATTGCTTGGTCTGTGCGATCGCATCGCCGTCATCGCCGACGGAGCTTTGGTCGGCACCGTCGAGAACGTAGACGACGCCCGCACCAAGGTCGGTCGCCTGATGATCGGACTTGCCGCATGAGCATCGACACCGCACCCACGGTCAGTGCCACCGCACTCGATGCCACGAGCGGGGCAAGGACGCGCCGCGACATCGCGCATCGGCTGCTAATGACGCTCGGCCCGATCCTCATCGCTCTCGTCATAGCCGGCTGTATCCTGCTTGCGGTCGGCGTCGACCCGCTCGCCTATTACGGCTTCGTGCTGGAGAAGGGACTGTTCTCGCCGCTCGGCATCCAGCAGACACTGACGCGCATGGCGCCGCTGCTGTTTCTTGCCGCCGGCCTGATCGTCGCCTTTCGCGCCGGCATGTGGAATCTCGGCGGCGACGGCCAGTTCCTGCTTGGCGCGGTGACGGCGGCTGCCAGCGCTCCCGTGTTCGTGCAGATCATGCCAGCCTGGCTGGCGCTGTTCTGCTCGTTCCTTATCGCCATGGCGGTGGCGATGATCTGGTCGCTGGTGCCGGCCCTGCTGCGTGCCTATCAGGGCGTCAACGAGATCATCACCACGCTGATGATGACGTTCCTCGGCACCTCGCTCGCCAATGTGCTGGTCAAGCTGGCGTTTCGCGACCCGAACACGACCGTGCCGCAGACGCGCACGCTGCCGGTGGAAGATCGGTTGCCGCGCCTGTTCGAAACGACCATCACCAGTGGCCTGCTGCTTGGGCTGGCGGCAATCGTCATCGTGCATCTGGTGATGACGCGTACGGCGTTCGGGCTGAAGCTGAGGATCGTCGGCGCCAATCCACGCGCGGCGGTTCACTCGGGGCTCGGTGTCCCCGGCCTGACCGTCGCCGTCTTCGCCATTTCGGCAGGGCTTGCCGGCCTTGCCGGCGCCGTCGACATCATCGGCGTCCAGGGCAATGTCCGCGCCGACTGGAATCCCGCCTATGGGCTTGCGGTGATACCCGCCGTGTTTCTCGCCCGCATGAACGGCTTTGCAGCCATCGGCTTCGTGTTCCTGCTTTCGGTGCTTTCGATCGGCGGTGAGAGCGCGGCGCGCCGGCTCGGCGTGCCCAATCATTTCACTCTGGTGCTGGTTTCCATCGTGCTGATCGTGCTCGCGCTCGCCGAATATTTCGATCACCGATACAACCAGTCGCGGAGGGCCTAGGCATGACCGGGCTGTTCAGCGAAGTCTTTCTCAGCGCGCTCCTGTTCGGCGCCGTCACCGCGGCGATCCCGCTGCTGCTTGCCGGGCTCGGCGAGCAGATCTCCGAGAAGGCGGGCGTGCTCAATATCGGCATCGAAGGCATGATGCTGGCCGGCGCCTATCTCGGCTTTGTCGGCGCTTTCTATTCCGGGTCGCTGTGGCTGGGCTTTCTCACCGGTGCCGCCGGGGGTGCTGCGGTGGCGCTTGTCATGGCGCTGCTTTGCGTGCGCATCGGGCTGAACCAGATCGTCATCGGCATCGCGCTGACCTTGGGGCTCGAGGGCCTGACGGCACTGCTCCACCATTTCCAGTTCTCACGCAGCTACCCGCGCCTGCCCGCGGCGGATGCTACCGTCATTCCGCTGCTTTCGGACATCCCGGTCATCGGGCCTGCATTCTTCAAGCATCATCTGATCGTCTATCTGGCGGTCGCGCTGGTTTTCGGCATGAGCTACCTCTATCGGCGCACGCAACTCGGCCTCAATTTGCAGGCGGCAGGCGACAAGCCGGCCGCGCTCGATGTCGCCGGCATCGATGTCGTGCGGACCCGCACCGTCGCCGTGTTGACGACCGGAGCGCTGGCTGGGCTCGGCGGCGCCTATCTCGCCAATGTCGGGGCTGGGCTGTTCATTCCGTTCATCACCAATGGCGCGGGCTTTCTCGGCATCGTCCTGGCCATGCTGGCGCGCGGTCGCCCGATCTGGGTGCTGTTCGGTGCGTTGCTGTTCGGTGTCTGCCTGTCGCTGACGACGGCCATGCAGGTGGCCGGCATCAACATACCGACCGACATCATCCAGATGCTGCCGTTCCTGGCGGTGATGATCATGCTGGTGCTGTTCGGCCGGCGGGCGAGCCTGCCGGCGGCGCTCGGCATTCCATACGAGCGCGGCGCGCGCTGAGGACAATTCATGCGCGGACGGGACCCGCGCCAATAAAGGAGGCAAGAATGTCGGATACCAAGGTTTATCTGCTCGACGGCGGATCGCTCGTTCTCGACGGCTATCATGTGTTCTGGAATCGCGGCCCTGGCGGCGAAGTGCGCTTCCCGGTCTATTCGATCCTGATCGAACATGCCGAGGGCCGGTTCCTCATCGACACCGGCTACGACTACGATCATGTGATGAAGGTGCTGCCGTTCGAAAAGCCGATCCAGGAAAAGCACCAGACCATCCCCGGCGCCCTGGCGCTGCTCGGCCTTGAGCCGAAGGACATTAACGTCGTCGTCAACTCGCATTTCCACTTCGATCATTGCGGCGGCAACAAGTATTTTCCGCATGCCAAGAAGATCTGCCACCGGACCGAGGTGCCGCAGGCGTGCAATCCCGAGCCTTTCGAGCATCTCGGCTATTCCGATCTGAGCTTTTCGGCGGAGGCTGCCGAAGCGCGTGGCGCGACCGGGCAACTGCTTGCAGGAACGACACGGGCGAACTCGACCTTTGAAGGCATCGATGGCGACGTCGAGCTTGCCAGGGGCGTCCGGCTGATCTCGACGCCCGGCCATTCGATCGGCCATTACAGCCTGCTGGTAGACTTCCCCAAGCGCAAGCCGATCATGTTCACGATCGACGCGGCCTATACGCAGAAGAGCCTTGAAACGCTGTGCCAGGCGGCCTTCCACATCGATCCGGTGGCGGGCGTCAATTCGATGCGCAAGGTGAAGAAACTTGCCGAGGACCATGGCGCCGAGTTGATGTACTCGCACGACATGGACAACTTCAAGACCTACAGGACCGGCACGCAATTCTACGGCTGACCCCGCCAATCCGGAGACCAAGACGATGCGCTATCTCGAACATGCCGATCCGGTCATCACTCTGACCGCAGGGCCAGTGAATGCCTATGCCGAAGTGCTGCGCGGCCTCGGGCGTACGGTGCTGTACGACTACGACCCGGCGTTCCAGCTCTTCTACGAGGGTGTGGTCGACAAGGCGCAAAAGGCGATGCGGCTGTCGAACAAGCCGGTCATCCTGCATGGCGAGCCGGTGCTTGGCCTGGAGGCCGCCGCGGCCTCGCTGATCACGCCGGACGATGTCGTGCTCAACCTTGCCTCAGGCGTTTACGGCAAGGGGTTCGGCTATTGGGCGAAGCGCTATTCGCCACATCTGCTCGAGATCGAGGTGCCCTATAACGAGGCGATCGATCCGCAGGAGGTCGAGGCAATGCTGAAGGCGCATCCGGAGATCACCGTCGTTTCCGTCTGCCACCACGACACGCCGTCCGGCACCATCAATCCGATCGACGCCATCGGTGCGCTGGTCTCGGCGCATGGCGGCTATCTCATCGTCGATGCGGTCTCGTCCTTTGGCGGCATGAAGACGCATCCCGAGGATTGCAAGGCCGATATCTATGTCACCGGCCCGAACAAATGCCTGGGCGCGCCTCCCGGCCTGACGATGATGGGTGTCAGCGAGCGGGCCTGGGCCAAGATGAAGGCCAATCCCCTGGCGCCGCGCGCGTCGATGCTGAGCATCGTCGACTGGGAGCATGCGTGGTCGCGGGACAAGCCGTTTCCATTCACGCCGTCGGTCTCGGAGATCAACGGGCTCGATGTCGCGCTCGACCTCTACCTCAATGAGGGACCGGAGGCGGTGTGGGCGCGCCATGCACTCACCGCCAAGGCCATGCGCGCCGGCGTTGCCGCGATGGGCCTGTCGATCTGGGCTGCCAGCGACAGCATCGCGTCGCCGACCACGACCGCTGTCCGCACGCCCGACGGTGTCGACGAGAAGGCGCTTCGCCAGGCCGCGCGCGCCCGCTACGGCGTGGTGTTTTCGTCTGGCCGTGGCGAGACCTTGGGAAAGCTGACGCGCATCGGCCATATGGGACCGACAGCCCAGCCGATCTGGGCGATCGCGGCGCTGACGGCACTGGGCGGCGCCATGAACGCGGCCGGCCAGAAACTGGCGATCGGCAAGGGCATCGACGCGGCGCTGGCCGTGATCGACGCCGACGCCTGAACAGACATCACCACGGATTGAGGGAGCATTTTCATGACTGAACGGCTTGCGGGAAAGACGGCCCTGGTTACAGGCGCCGCGCAGGGTATCGGCAAGGCGATCGCAGCGCGGCTTGCCGCCGACGGGGCAACCGTCATCGTCAGCGACATCAATGCCGAAGGCGCCGGGGCGGCGGCCGCGGCGATAGGTGGAAAGGCGAGGGCGATCGCCGCCGACATTTCCGATCCGGCATCCGTCAAGGCACTCTTCGCCGAAATCCAGGCCCTGACCGGGGGCATAGACATCCTGGTCAACAATGCCAGCATCGTGCCGTTCGTCGCCTGGGACGATGTCGATCTCGACCATTGGCGCAAGATCATCGACGTCAATTTGACCGGCACCTTCATCGTCAGCCGTGCCGGTACGGACCAGATGCGTGCGGCGGGGAAGGCCGGACGGGTAATCAGCATCGCATCCAACACCTTCTTTGCCGGCACGCCGAACATGGCGGCCTATGTCGCGGCCAAGGGTGGCGTCATCGGCTTCACCAGGGCGCTCGCCACCGAGCTTGGCAAATACAACATCACCGCCAATGCGGTGACGCCCGGCCTGATCGAGAGCGACGGCGTCAAGGCGAGCCCGCACAACGAGGCGTTCGGCTTCGTCGAGATGCTGCAGGCGATGAAAGGCAAGGGGCAGCCGGAACATATCGCCGACGTGGTTTCGTTCCTGGCCTCCGACGATGCGCGCTGGATCACGGGCCAGACCCTCAATGTCGACGCCGGGATGGTGCGCCACTAGCCAAAAGCGCATCCCAAAACCGCTACGACCCTTCCGGGCGACCTGCATTTTGGGTCGCAACAGCGGATGAGCGCGGCCGTGCCCGCAAGGCCGTGCCGCAAATGGCCAATCAAGGAAAAATCACAGTGGACTTCGGATTCGACACGTCGGTTTTCGACGGGCTGACGATTGCAATGCTGGTCGCCGGCCTGGCCATGACCGGAATGGCCTCCGGCGTGCTCGCCGGTCTGCTGGGAGTCGGAGGCGGCATCGTCATCGTCCCGGTGCTGTTCTGGGTGCTTAGCCTGTTCCACTTTTCGCCTGCTGTGATCAGCCATCTGGCTGTCGCGACGTCGCTTGCGGTCATCATCCCCACCTCGATCTCGTCGATGCGGTCGCACAACAGGCGCGGCAATGTCGACCGGGCACTGCTCACACTATGGGGACCGGCCATTTTCGTCAGTGCCCTCATCGGCGGCATCATGTCGAAATTTATCCCGGGCGCCGGCTTGCGGCTGGTCTTCGGCGTGGTCGGCCTGCTGGTGGCCGTCAACATGGCGTTGCCGAAGCACCTCGTGATCTCCGATCACCTGCCGCAAAGCGGCTGGATGAACCGCGCGATCGCTGCTGTGATCGGCTTTGTCTCTTCGCTCATGGGAATTGGCGGCGGCACACTGTCGGTGCCGACGCTTTCCAGCTTCTCCTTTCCGGTGCACCGGGCCGTCGGCACGTCGTCGGCGCTTGGCCTGCTTATCGCGCTTCCAGCGGTGGCCGGCTTCATCTGGTCGGGTCTCGCAAGTGCAGGCAGGCCTCCGCTCAGCCTGGGCTATGTCAGCTTGCCGGCGGTTGCCGTCATAGCGCCCATGAGCTTTCTGTTCGCTCCTCTGGGCGCAAGGCTCGCCCACGCGCTCAACCCGCGCTACCTGAAGCTTGCCTTTGCGTTCTTCCTGGCGATCACGGCCGGGCGAATGCTGCTTTCCTGAATTCGTTGGACGGCCTACGGCTATTTTTCCCGCATGGCCCGGCGGAAGTTCTGCGTGATCGGCTCGGCGAGATAAGAGAGCACGGTGCGGGTCCCCGTCCGGATCATCGTCTCGCTCGACATGCCGGGCAGCAGCTTGCGGCCCTCCAGCTTGCCCAGTTCGCTTTTGTCGATCACAACCGTCGCGGCGAAAAACGGTGCGCCGCTGCGCTCCTCAACCATGCGGTCAGCCGACACGATCTCCACGACGCCCTCGAGCGGCGGCAGGTTGTAGCGGGCGAAGGCCGGGAAGCTGACGCGCGCGAGCTGTCCGGGTGCGATCGTCTCGACATCCTCCGGCTTGACCATAGCCTCGACCACGAGTTGTTGTCCGAGCGGTACGATCGTCATCAATGTCTCACCGGGTTTCACGACACCGCCCGCCGTATGGACCTTCAGCTCCATGACGATGCCGTCAACCGGCGCGACGACGTTGGTACGGCTAAGCACGTCCCTGGCGGAACGCTCCTGCTGTCCGAGGTCAAACAGCTCCGCCTCGACCTTGCTCAACTCGTCGACGGCCTCGTTCAGGCGCACTGTGTTGAGGTTCAGGATCTGCATGTCGATCTCGGCCATGGCGCTTCCGGCGCGGGCGATTGCCGCGACATTGGTGGCGCGCTCGCCCTCGATCTCCCGCTGCTGGCGTCTGAGCGACAAGTTCCGTTCGCGGGTGGTCAGCCCTTTCTTGAGCAGACCCTCAAGGTCTTTGCTTTCACCCTCGATTGCCTCGATCTGCTTGTCTTCCGTGACGACAAGCTGCTCCAGCCCCGTTATCTCTTCCTCGACCTGGTGACGGCGCTGGCCGAGAATTTCCTGCTCGTCCTTCAGATTGTGGTGCTTCGCTGTAAACACGTCACGCTGTGCTGCCACCGCGTCCTTCACGGCGATCGCGGGGTTTGCGAGCAACGCCGGATTGAACTCGATCTCGGTCTTGCCGTCACGCTCGGCCCTGAGACGCGCGGCCAGCGCCTCACGCGTTGCTATCCGGTTCTGGATCAGGTCGAGCTGCGCCTTTGCCTGCGTGTCGTCGAGCCCGACGAGGATCTTGCCCGCCTTGACGATATCCCCGTTGGCGGCGTTCAACTCCGCGATGATGCCGCCCTCGAGGTGCTGGATGAGCTTGCGGTCGCCGGCGACCTTGATCACGCCCGACGCCACCGCAGCGCTGTCCAGCGGCGCCAGGGCCGCCCATCCCCCGGCCACGCCGAAGAACAGGAACATGATCGCGAAGCCGGTGCACGTCACGCCGGTGAGACGGAGGGGTTGCGGCTCCAGGAGAGAGGGCGGCGCGAGGGGCAGCGGCACGACCTTCAATTCGGGGGGGCGGCTCATGCTTCCTTGACCTCTTTGATTTCCTTCACCACTTCAAGGGCTGGCAACTGGGCCGCCTTGGGCAGATGGGCCACCTTGCCGACACGGCTGGCGAGTTCGTTGAAGACATGGTCGCGCGGCCCGAAGAGATCTTGCTGACCCCTGTTGAGGACCAGTATCTTGTCTACCTTGTCCAAAATGCTGGCGCGGTGCGCGATAAGGATAACGGTCGTATTCGTCGCCTTGGCCACGCCGAGCGCGGCAATCAATGCCTCCTCGCCCTCCCTGTCGAGGTTGGAATTGGGTTCGTCGAGGATAAGCAGCGCGGGGTCGCCGTAGAGTGCCCGCGCCAGCCCGATGCGCTGGCGCTGCCCGCCCGACAGTATCGCACCCGCTTCGCCGATTTCGGTGCCGTACGCCTTCGGCAGTCCTTTGATCAGCTCGTGGACTCCCGCCAACCGTGCGGCCTCGACCACCTTGTTGAAGACCGCCGGGTTGAGCGTAGCAAAGCGGCAAATGTTTTCGGACACGGTGCCGGCGAAGAGCTCGATGTCCTGCGGCAGATAGCCGACATGACGACCACGGTCTTCCGCCGCCCATTGGGCAACATCCGTTCCGTCCAGCAAGGCGCGCCCCGCGGACGGGCGCCAGGCACCGGCGAGTATGCGCGCCAGGCTCGTCTTGCCAGCCCCGCTCGGACCGATCAACGCCATCGCTTCACCCGGCTCGAGGCGGAAGTTGATCCCTTTCAGGATATGCTCGCCACCCTGCCGGGCAAGCACAAGGTTCTCGGCCTCGAACCTGCCTTTCGGACGGGGCAGTGGCAGGACCGGTGTGGCCTCTCGGTGCTGTACGGCGACCGCGGTGAGGCGCCGGTAAGCGGCACGGGCTCCGACCGTCGCCTTCCAGGTGCCGATCGCTTGCTCGACCGGTGACAATGCGCGGCCCATCAGGATCGAGGCGGAGATCATGATACCGGGCGAGGCCTCGTTGCGAAGAACCAGATAGGCACCGAGGCCGAGTATGGCCATTTGCAGGGCCAGCCGGTGACAACGCGCGATGGCCGCGATGACCCCACCCCGGTTAGCGGCAAGAACTTGTCCTTTGTTCGCCTCGTCCTGCTGTGCCTTCCAGCCCTCCATCAGCGGCTTTAGCATACCCATCGCCTGGACGACCTCGGCGTTGCGGATCGTCGCCTCGGCCTGCACGTATGCCCGCGACTGTGCATTTGCAGCATCGGTCAACGGTTTGCGAGTGACGTATTCGTTGAGCAATGCCAACGCAAAGAGGACAATCCCGCCGCACAGCGCCAACCAGCCCAGCCAGGGGTGCATGACGAATATGGCGGCGAAAAACAACGGTGCCCAAGGCGCGTCAAGAATCGGGAAGATGCTCGGGCTGGTGAAGAAATTCCGCACTTGATCCAGGTCGCGCAGCGGACGGGCGTTGGCATGACCGGGCGCCGAGGCGGCATATTCCACGGATGCGGTCAGGAGAACCGGTGCCAACCGCGCGTTCATCCACGATCCGACTTTAGCCAGAAGACGCCCGCGCACCACCTCCAGCCCCGCCATTGCCGCGAGTGCCCCTGCCGCCATAAGCGACAGCATCACCAGCGTTTCCAGGCTGTGGCTGGACAACACGCGGTGGTAGACCTGGAGCATATAGAGCGCCCCGGTCAGCATCAGCACGTTGATGCCGCCGCTGAACCAGACAAGCGGCCGGATGGCGCGTCTGGCCTCTTTCATCACCACCTGCAGGGCAGGCGGCTGTTGGTTGGTTCTCATCATCTGGATGACATCTCCGTGCAAGAGATCGCGGGAGGCGCACGGGGGCAGCATCGGCTGCCCCCGTTGGTCAAGTGTCAGGCGACATCAACAAGTATGTGCTGCATGTCTGTCACATCCCCGTCCGCGTCCGCCACCTGGAAGGCGAAGTCGAGGCTGGCTGACGGCGTCTCGGTCACGGTCGTGCTGAAGGCGATGTCCACGATCTTCAGCACGTCGTTGTCAGCGCCGTCGAAGCTCACCAGATCGTTGGTCGCAACGCTGCTGCCGCCGCCAGCTCCGGTCTCCCTGATCAGGTCGATGGCACTGCCGGTGATCCCGTTGCCCGACTGCATGATCTGGACACCCTGCAGCAGGTACTCTTCGCCGGCTGCGTTGTAGTCGTTCTGCTCGATGATCACGAGGCCGTCATTGTTGTCGAGCGTGAACTCCGAGCTGTACGGGGACGGGGCCTGACCCGTCTTGAAGATGTCGGCGTTCTGCACGTACATAGCCCTTGTGATCGAAGTGTCGTCCGCGGTGCC
>NZ_RZTF01000026.1:3895-6730 GCF_004023175.1 Mesorhizobium sp. M7A.F.Ca.MR.362.00.0.0 | reverse complement strand
AATGTTGTCGGCACCGTTGTCGGCCAGGTTGAGGATCAGCATCAGGTCCTCGCTGTTGCCGATGCCGTCGAACTCGATGGCCATGCTGCCGGCGAAAGCCGACGTCTGCGGTGTCTGCTGCACCTCGGTTGCGATACCGACATTGTTGTCGAAGAACCGCAACGTGAGCAATTCGCCTTTCTGGATCGTGTCACCGGCGACACCGTTGGTGTTCTGCGTCGCAGACACCCATGTTTCATTGTCGTTGCTCACCATGTCGTGAGCGCCGAAGGCGAATGAGGAGTCAAAGGGATTGGATGCCCCCTCGCCGTTATTCGTCAATCCGAACGGGTTGGATCTGTTGATCGCGTTGCCCGTGAACTGCACGTAGAAGTCTTCGTCCACATTCTGTGTGGTCCCGTCATCCGCCTGCAATTGTTCCAACACGATCTGCGGGTGGCCCGTATTGCTCGTGGGCTGCTTGGACAAGAGTTCACTGGTGTGGATAAGGTCGAAGCTGAAGCCTTCGAGCGGGTCGGTCAGAGTGATGGTATAGGTGCCGTCCTCCTTGTCGAAGACGAGGGTGCCGCCCGCCGTGCCCGGCTGGACGAGATCCGCTGGGTCCTTGTCGTAGGTGAAGCTGAAGTCGAAGGTCGCGGAGGTTGCACTCTCCGACACAAGCGTCACGTCCGGGGTAAGGATATTCCCCCCGCCGCCGCCGGTGATCGAGCCGGTGAGTGCGATCTGGATGCCATTAAGCGGGTCGCCATCCTGGTCGACGAAGTCAGAGTGCGTGGCATCGTAGAACGCGCCCGGGCGAGCATCCGCGCCGATGTCGTACCCGAAGGCTCCGGTGGCGGACGCATTGGCCGCATTAGCCAGGGTTTCGTGGGTACCATCGCTACCACCACCGGAGGCATCACCGTCGAACGGCACCGTGATCGTCGGGCCGTCATCCTCGAAGGTGAAAGCAGTGCCGATGTTGGCTGTTGCCTCGGCGGTGTCGCCGTCACCATCGGTGGCGGTCGCGGTCAGAGTAACCAGATCGGCCGCGGCAAGTACCGCCGCCGAAGCGCCACTCTCCACGGGATCTGCCGGATCGTTATGGATAACCGAACGGTCCTGAGTCAGCGTTACCTCGCCGGTGTTCTCATCGACGCTGATCAGGAAGGCGACCGTAGCCGTGTCGTTCTCCAGATAGCCTTCGACTTCGCCGTTGCCATTGACGCGCAGCAGAATGTTATCGCCGCTGAGCGTGTCGTCGAGGCCGCTGTCGACGTCTGCGCTCTTGACGCCGAGCTCATAGGTGACGGCGCCGCCGTCGGCGCCGAGGTCGGTGCTGAAGGCGGAAGTAAAGCTTGCCGATGTGGTATCGGAAAGATCGCTGTCGTCGGTGGTCAGCGGCGCAACCGTACCGTCAGCGGTCACGCTCGGCCCGTCATCCTCGAACTGGAAGGCGTCGCCGATATTGGCGGTTGCAGCATCGGTGTCGCCGTCACCATCGGTGGCGGTCGCGGTCAGTGTCACGAGGTCGGCCGCGGCAAGTGCCGCCGCCGAAGCACCGCTCTCCACCGAATCTGCCGGATCGTTATGGACGATCGCGCGGTTCTGGGTCAGCGTTACCTCGCCGGTGGCATCGACGGTGATCAGGAAGGCGACCGTAGCCGTGTCGTTCTCCAGGTAACCTTCCACTTGGCCATTGAGGTTGACGCGCAGCAGGATGTTGTCGCCGCTGAGCATGTCGTCGAGGCCACTGTCGACAGCGGTGCTCTTGACGTCGAGCGCAAAGGTGATGCCGTCGAGACCATCGGCGCCGGCGTCGACGCTGAAGACCGATGCGAAGCTTGCCGACGCTGTATCGGGAATGTCGGTATCGTCGGTAATCAGCGGCGGAACAGTGCCGTCCGCTGTCACCGCCGGCCCGTCATCGTCGAAGTTGATGAAGGAGCCGACCTCTTCGCTGTGGGCGTTGGTGTTCGTCGTCGAGAAATGGAACTCGGAGATATCGAGCCCTTCGTTTGAATCGACCGATGATACCTGCAGCCGATCCATTGGGCTGCTGGTGATGACATCGACGGTGGTGACGTTGTCGAGTCCGGTGATGGTGACTATGCCCGTGCCGAGCCCACTGACGGTGACGTTGCCGCTCCCAGTGGCATAGGTGCCATTGGCGATGATGGTGGACGCAAACCCTGATTCACCCGTCAACGTGAGGCTGGTGATGTTCACGAGGTTGGTCGCGGTGCCGTCAAAGAAATCCGTGCCTTGATCGTTGCCCGTATTGTTGAAGGCAGCGATACTGACGTCCACCCGATCAGTGGGAGTAGAAGGCGTGATCTGGTTGATTGTGAATCCGGCCCGCGTGACGGTCTCGAGATGGCTATCGTACTGGATTTCCGAGGCATCACCCGCGGCCAGATCACCGCCGGTCACAAAATCGACCTGGAGCGTTTCGCCCGGATTAATGCTTTGGTTGTTGACGCCGAAGCCCTTTTCACTCACGTTGGCGGTGCCACCGTTCAAGCCTATCACCAGAAGCTGCTTGGAAGCGTCATCGAGCGAATTGATCAAGTAAAAATCATTGTTGCCGGGCGCGGCGTCCTCGCCCAAAAAACTGACCACGGAGGTTCCCGCAACGGAGGCGAACACTGCGTCTTCCAGATTGATGCGGTCGTCCGGGTTGGTCTCGTCCGGATGGAACAACGGCACGTACTGGACCGTATACAAATCCGCATTGGTGTTGCTGGTGTTGATCAGGGCGAACGAGAAGGCGAGCGGCCCGGTCTCGGCGGGCTCAGTGCCCGCGTCAGAGGTGCCAATGACGCCGATCACGACGTTTGGATGCGTTAGGTCCTG
>NZ_RZTF01000026.1:836-3862 GCF_004023175.1 Mesorhizobium sp. M7A.F.Ca.MR.362.00.0.0 | reverse complement strand
GCCGATCACGACGGTTGGATGCGTTAGGTCCTGGAACAGCCAGACATAATTGCCATCGACCGTCTGAATGCCGCTGTTCACGCCGACGGTGGTGGAAAACGGGGTTCCAGCGAGGTTCTGTGAGAGAACGACCGAGGTGATGGTTTCTCCCGCGCTCGCCGAGGCCTCCACGAAGTTGGCCTGGAAGGCGACCTCAGGCGAGGTCAACCCACCCGGATCGTCGAGACTTAGGAGATATTGCACCGTGGGGTTGGTGTCGTATGGCGGAATGGCCGGATTGATATCATCGTCCGTAAAACCGATTGTCTCGTCGATGATGATGTCTTGAGCTGCGATGTCGAGTGCCATGGAGATTCTCCTTGGTTCAAAATGCTTTCTGGAAAAGGGATGCAGCCCCCAATGCCGGAAATGCACCTACCCCGGTGCAGCCGGTCGCATACTGAAATGCGCCCCTCCAATTTCATTGTGCCGCCGGCGCAGAGGACGCGTCCATTCCCGCTTCGATAGTATTGCGGTCAATGTCCGCACCTGATCGAACGATATATATCCTTCGATAGATCAGGCTGGCGGGCGCTGGGAGAGGCCGCGCCGGCACAAGGCAGATGCCGTCAGCGGCTTTCCGGCCGTTGCCTTGCGTACAATGTCAGTGCGATGAGAGAGGGGCGGTCAGAGCAGGCCGGTTCGGCCCGTTCCTGGACGCTCGGCGCCTTTGCCGTGCGCCACCCAAGCCAGTTCCGCCCTGCCGCCGAGATGCAGCTTCTCGTAGACGTGATGCAGGTGCATCTTCACCGTGCCTTCGGATAAATGCAGCCGCTGCGCGATGGTCTTGTTGCGCAGCCCGCGCGAGACGAGATCGGCGATCTCGGTCTCCCGCCCGGTCAGCCGGGACATTGGTTGCGGCTGCGACCCGGGCATCAGCAGTTGCTGGACGATCTTGTTGTCGATCCACTTCTTACCCGCCGCCACCGCATTCACGCATTCGACGAGAAAGCGGTGGCTGATGCCGTCCAGAAACAGGCCGTCGACGTCGAGCGTCTGTATTTCCCTGACATCGAGCCTACCGGTTGGCTGCACGATGAAGATGATGCCGAGAGCGCTGTTGCCGGCCTTCAGCCGTGAGGAAAGACCTGATGTCTGCTGGTCCGCGAGATCCACGCCCACGATGACGATATCAGGTTGATGGCGCTCCACATGAGCGAGAACGTCCACAGGGCGGCGGCACTGGGCGACAACATCGTGTCCAGCCTTCTGCAAAACCCATTCCAGACCGGCGAGATATACCCCTCGCGGGTCCGCCACGACCAACGTCGACATGCGAACACCGTCCGTAAAAAACGCAACGAACTTGGTTAAGTACCCGTAAAATCAGGAAACCAGAGCCTAGGCCTATTGTCAAGTAATAGCTAATATACATGTTGTTATAATGACAATCCGCCGTCTGCCAGGCGGATCAGCGGACATCTCGCATCGCACTTGGGCGGGAAGCTGGCTAGCTGCCCTTCCTGGCCGCTATCACCATGAAATCGCTTCCAAGCGTGACGCTTTGCAGCCGACGATATTGACCTGCAATGCGTACTTCGCGGAGACCCCGGAACTGCGCGGTGAAAGGCGAACCTATGATATGCCTGTCACTTCAAGGTTCTACCGTCCCTTGCCGCGCGGCCCAGTCGTACGGGTACAGGCAGTAAAAATAGCCGGTGCGCTCGGTTGCGATGTATTTCAGATGCGTGCCATTGGGCAGCCAGACGATGTCGCCGGGGCGGCATTCGTGGCGGCCGTCATCCAGTTCGATCGTCAGCGTGCCTTCATGGATGAACAGCACCTCGTCATAGGTCACGGTCCAGTCGATCGAGGCGTTCTCCAGATACTCAATGCCACCGCCCATGGTCCGGCTGATCTCGGCATTGATCACGCGCGCGATCGACGACGTTCCGGTCGGCGTGACTGATGGCTTCAGAGTCAACTCGCTGTGCTTGAAAACCCTGGCCTTGGACATTGTCATCCTTTCTTTGCGCGAAGATTGGCTTTGGAGGGAGTGACGCCGGACGGAGCCAGCCCGGCGAGCCATCTCGTCACCGGATCCAGCTTGCGCCCGGCATGTTCGAGATCGTCGCGCCGACGCACCGCGCCACGGACGAAATGCGCACCGACGAAGCGAAAGGGTTCGGGCGGGAAACCGCGCGCCACCGGACGCACCAGCGCCGAATGCGTCAGTTCCGATTCGCCGTCAGTCAGCAGGCCGGTGAGGATCTCGCCGCCGATATAAGCCATTGTCGTGCCATTGCCGGAAAAGCCGTAGCCGTAGACGACATCGCGGTTGGCGGGCAAAGCGCCGAACAGCGGGACGCCGCTGACCGTCCGGTCGATCGGGCCGTTCCACGATGTCTCGAGCGGGAAATCGGCGAGCGCCGGGTGGCCATCCCGCAGCACGCGACGCATTTCGGCGACCCGTGGCGACAGGCCATGGAAACGCTGGTCGACGATGCCGCCGAAGCCGATGACGCCACCGCTGACGCCGACGGACAGCCGACCATCGCGCGTCGGAGACCAACCGCCAACGAAGACGCGGGAATCGATCATCAGCGGCGCCCGGCGGTAGCTGACCTTGTCGAGAAGGTCTGGAATGGGCTGTGACATGGCGTCGTCGCTGGAGATGTTGAAGATCGCAGGGGCCAGTTCCGGAATCGCCCCGGACCAGGCATTCATGGCAAGCACGACCTTGCCGCAGGACACAGTTCCTTTCGCCGTTTCCACCGTGAGCTTGCCACGTCGTGAAAACCGCTTCATCGGCGACTTTTCATAGATCCGAACGCCGCGGTTCAGCGCTGCACGACGCAGGCCGCGCACCAGGAACCCAGGATGCACAGTTGCCGACGAAGCGTCGAACGCACCGCCAAGGTGGCTCGTCGTACCGGCCATCGCCGCGATCTCAGGGCGCGAAACTCGCCGCGCCGGGACGTAGCCGTGCGCTGCCAGCTTGTTTAACGCGTCGTCCCAGGCGCCAAGCTGTGCTTCGCACGTAGCGC